>CANFBW010000003.1 GCA_947444925.1 Flavobacteriales bacterium
AACAGCGGACAATACATGGAGGAAGATTTAAAAAACCCGATGCCAACAAATTTTTGCATCGGCGTTGCAGGATATCCTGAAAAGCATTTTGAGAGCGCCAATCCAACGATGGATTTGCAGTATTTGAAACAAAAAGTGGATGCCGGGGCTGAATATATAGTGACGCAGTTGTTTTATGACAACAAAAAATATTTCGATTTCGTGAAGAGATGCAGAGACAATGGCATCAATGTACCCATCATTCCGGGCATGAAACCGATCACTACTTTGAACCATATCAAAATGCTGCCGCGTACTTTCTTTATTGATTTTCCGGATGCATTGATGAATGAGTTGAACAAATGCAGTACTGACGATCAGGTGAAGGAAGTGGGCATTGAATGGTCAATTCTGCAGTGCAAAGAGCTGAAGAATCAGGCTGTTCCAGCGTTGCATTTTTACACGATGGGGAAATCAGAGGCGACAAAGCGCATTGTGAAGGAAATATTTTAATGAGCGCGCACTGACGAGGGGATGTGTATGAATTCCATTTTTTTCAAAAACACTAAGATTAGTTACAAAACAGAAGGCTCGGGCAAAACCAATGTGGTGTTGTTGCATGGCTTTTTGGAGTCAATCGACATTTGGAAGGCTTACAGCAAAGAGTTGTCGAAAAATAATAGAGTGGTTTCTATAGACTTGCTGGGCCATGGGCAAAGCGCTTGTTTGGCTTATGTGCATACGATGGAGGAAATGGCAGAAGCGGTCAATGAAGTGTTGAGATTTCTGGACATTCGCAAAGCGATTTTTGTGGGGCATTCATTAGGTGGTTATGTGTCACTGGCATTTGCAGAATTGTATCCCAATAAAATTAAGGGTTTGTGCATGTTTAATTCAACGGCCGCTGCTGATGCCGAGGGTAAAAAGCTTGACAGATTGAGGGCTATAGAATTAGTGAAGAGCAATCACGAGCTGTTTGTTAAAATGTCGATTCCCAATTTGTTCTCCAATCCAAAAAAGTACATGAAGGCCATTGAGCGCACGTTGAAGTTTGCTTTAAAAACGCCTAGGCAAGGAATCATTGCTGCACTCAACGGAATGATGCAGCGCCAAAATCGTGAAGTGATTTTAAAGTTTTCATTTTACCCCGTTTTTTACGTGATAGGAAAATTTGACACTGTAGTTCCTTTTGAAATTGCTATTCAGCAGTGCGCATTAGCAAAAAACCATTCCTACTACCTTTCTGAAACAGGCAGCCACATGTGTTTTTATGAGGACGCAGAAGCCTTGGTGCAATTGATGAATTTCATTAAAAAGTGCTGATCTACTTTTTGCCAGAAAAGGCATTCCAGCCTTGCGCTTTCAATTCATGCGCAGATCCGTCTTTAGCGATAAGATTGCAAGCGCTTCCTTTGCCCGTGAAATGGCCAATGACAGTCACTAGTGGATTGTTTTTTACTTTGTCGTAGTCGGCTAAATCAACAGCAAATAGGAGTTCGTAGTCTTCGCCACCATTCAAAGCAGCGACAGTGGGGTCAATGCCAAATTCCATAGCGCGGTCAATTGTTTGCGGGTCCAAGGGGATTTTGTCCTCGTAGATTTCAATACCTACTTCAGATTGTTTGCATAGATGCAGTATTTCAGAGGCTAAGCCATCGGAAACATCAATCATTGCTGTCGGTACCAAATTCATGTCTTTGAACATTCTGAAGATATCGGCTCGCGGCTCTGGCTTGAGCTGACGCTCTAGTATATAGTCGTTGCCTTCAAGATCGGGCTGAGCTTTTGGACTTTCAATGAAAACCGCTTTTTCTCTTTCAAGTACTTGCAGTCCCATGTATGCGCCGCCAAGATCACCGCTCACAACGAGCAATTGGTGTTCCTTAGCAGTATTTCTATACACGATGTTCTTTTCTTCGGCATAACCAATAGCAGTAATGCTGATGACCAATCCACTTGTTGACGATGAGGTGTCGCCGCCTACCAAATCAACATTGTAGTTTTTGCAAGCGAGCAATATTCCAGAATACAATTCTTCAACAGCTTCCAGTGAAAAACGATTGGAAAGTGCAACAGAAACAGTGATTTGTTTAGGCTCAGCATTCATTGCATAAATGTCGCTGAGGTTTACCGATACTGCTTTGTAGCCAAGATGACGCAAAGGAACGTAGGATAAATCAAAATGAACGCCTTCCACTAGCATGTCGGTGGAAACTACAATTTTTTTGCCTTCTGCATCGAGCACAGCGGCGTCGTCCCCAATGCCTTTTATCGTCGACTTGTGTTCAATGATGACACTTTGTTTAATGTGATCGATCAATCCAAATTCTCCCAATTCGGAAAGTTCAGTACGGTTTTCTTTGTTTTCAAACATAATGCGAAAATACGGATGTTCTTTGAAAATAGCATCAATTCAATCTTTAGAATACTGGATTGAATTTAATAAAGTGAATACAGAATTTGTGAAATGTTTCTCCAGCGATATTTAATGAGGGTAGGGAACAGTAGTTTTACTATTATGTGCTCCTGCTTTTGCAGGCCAAGAGATGTGCAAATTGAAAGTACCTTGTTGATTTTTTTCTTTTTCAATAAAAGATAGTTGAGCACATCAAGATTGTCCTTTTTGTTGTACTGTCTGTAGATATTTTGCATCTCGAGTATTCTTTTATTGGCTCCAGTAAGAGATTTGTGAGCTTCATGCAAGCGATATCCAGAAAGGTACTTATTGGTGAATATTGTTTTTATACCCAATTGATTTGCACGAATGAACCAATCCCAATCCAGGCAGTAGTGCAGTTCGGGGTTCAATGTCCCTGTTTTTTCCCAGGCTTTTTTGGTCCAAAATGTGCTTGGTTGAATGTAAAAGTCAAAGTCGGTAATATCATATGTGGCTTGGGCGGCAATTAAATTGGATCCGTAAGAGTGGGCATCATTTTCTTTAAAATGAAAACAATTTCCCGCAATGATTTTCTCTTCATTGCAATTGAGCATTTGTGCAACAAAATTTAAGGTGCCCGGCATAAAAAAGTCATCAGAGTTCAGCCAACAAAGAATGTCACCTGTTGCTTTTTTGAAACCTTTGTTAATGGCGTCGCCTTGTCCCTCGTCGGGAGCGCTCTGCCAAAAAGAAATGTGTTGTTCGTATTTTTTTATTATTTCAATAGTGTTGTCGGTGCTTCCCCCATCTAAAATTATGTATTCAAGATTAGGATAGCCTTGCATGATCACTGATAATATCGTATCTTCAATAAATTGTCCTTGGTTGTAACTTGGGGTAACAACTGTTATTTTAGGATAGCTTAGCATTGCCATAGGTTGCGTTCTTAAAATTTGCCAATGAGATAAACAGATTTGGCAAATATTTTGTATGTAATTATAGCTGTTTTTTCAGAGAAGAAATACATTTATTTTGTTTTCCAGATTCTTGGACTGATTTCTTCAAAAGAATAATTGTTCAATCCCCAGTTGTCGGGATTTTTGTAAGGAATGTTGCTGCCAGCACTAATTTCATTAATTCTGCTTTGGTCACCGTGCGTGGCATTTGCGCCATTGCTCACTGATTCAGGATGGTCGAGGTGGTAATGGTTTCCTATAGCCATCGTGCGCAAAGACTGATGAAGTAGTTGTTTTAAACCATTAGTGTCGACGCCATTTCTAACATCACTTAAGGTCTCGTCATACCCCGTCATTTTTAACCAATTTTTTTTGTGGGTCATAATCAAATTACCTACCACGCTTTCTAGTTTACTGTTGGCAGGAAAAAATCGGAGAATGTTTTTTTTGTCTTCCAGGTATTCCTTTTGGATGGGTTTGTTGTTCCATTGAATATTGTTGTAGTGAGTGCCATACACTGTGTCACTATTAACTTTATCCTGAATGAAGTCAGGACCGATTAGAACATCTGCATTTACCAATATGATCCAGTCGCCGCTTGCTTTTCTAATGCCGACATTTTTTGCGAAATATTCAAGAATAGGAAAGTTTTTTGTAGTGATTAGTGTTTTATGAATCTCATTTGGAACGATGAAGCATTTTGCATTTGGGTATGCCTCGGTGATCCAATGGCAGTCACTTTCATTTTCTTTGATAGGATTCCACTCGACATAAATTAGTTCTGCATTTGGAAACAGACTCAGATTCCAATCAAAAGTAGTTTTTAAACGCAGCGAAAAATCACCGCCGTAATTGTCATTTCTGCCAACAACAACAATAGACAATGAATTGATGCCTTCTTTGTCAGAAAAGCCGAGTTTTTTTTTCAGGCTCCATTGCAGCTTTATTGCATTGTGCTTGAGTACTCGCCATCTCCAATTGTAGGCAGAACTAATTCTTTGAAGCATAGTTGTTTATTCTGTATTTGGTGCAAGAATAGATATTTTTTTATTGTTGTACAATAGTGTAAGTCCTCGTCTCGGTGATTTATGAGAAAATCACTACTTTAGCATCTTGTAAATTGAATGAATTTGAGAACAATTATTATTGCAGAAGCTGGTGTGAACCACAATGGCAACATTGATTTGGCTAAAAGGTTGATTGATGCTGCGGCTGATGCTGGGGTTGATTATGTTAAGTTTCAGACTTTTAAGTCAGAAAATCTAGTCAGCAAAGTTGCATTGAAGGCCGACTATCAATTGTCAAATTTGTCCTCACAATCAGGAACTCAATTCGAAATGCTTAAAAAATTAGAGTTGAGTATTGACGATCACCGTGTTTTAATTGACTATTGTGCTCATAAAAAGATTCGGTTTTTATCGACAGCTTTTGACTTAGAAAGTGCTGATTTATTGCTCTCTTTGGGAATTGATTATTTTAAAATTCCTTCAGGTGAAATTACCAATCTGCCTTTTCTTAAGAAGTTGGCGGGTTTTGGTAAAAAGATCATTATTTCGACAGGCATGTGCACATACGAGGAGATTGAAAGTGCTTTGAATGTGGTTATTGGCAATGGAACGCCAATAGAAAACATAACTGTTTTGCATTGCAATACGGAATATCCGACTCCTTTTGAAGACGTTAATTTACGGGCAATGCAAACTATGAAGAATAGATTTGGAGTGAAAATCGGTTATTCTGATCATACCTTGGGGATTGAAGTGCCCGTTGCCGCAGTGGCACTGGGAGCCTGTATGATTGAAAAACATTTTACTTTGGACCGCACGATGGAGGGACCTGATCACAAAGCTTCCTTGGAACCTAGTGAGCTGGAGCACATGACTACAAGTATTCGCAATATTGAAAAAGCGCTAGGCAGCGAAGATAAATTTCCTTCAGCGTCAGAAATAAAAAACAAAATTATTGCAAGGAAAAGTGTTCATTTGAATAAATTTTTACCTCAAAATGCTTTTATCACTGAGGCGGATTTAACGATGCTGCGTCCAGGTGATGGTATTTCGCCCATGGAAATGGATAAGGTAGTTGGAAAACAGGTGCTGGTTGATTTGGAAGAGAATCATAAATTAACATGGGAGGATTTATTGTAATGAGAAAAATTGGACTCATAGGATATTCAGGTCACGCTTTAGTGCTTGAAGATGCGTTAAATTCGAAGGGAAGGAAGGTGTTTGGCTATTTTGAACGGGAGAAAAAAAATTATTCACTTCTTACTTATTTGGGTGATGAACAGTTGGAGGCGAATATGGAATGGTTGCGTAACAATGATTTTGTGGTAGCTATTGGCGATAATGAACAGAGGTCAAAAATGTGTGCGATGTTGTTTGAGAAATGTGGACATCACGCACTTTCAGTCGCTCACCAAACCAGTTATATATCGTCTTCCGCGCATATTGGAAATTCGGTTCAGGTTTTGACCAACGCTGTGATTCATCCATTGTCCAAGATTGGTAATGGAGTTATTTGTAACACAAGTTCAGTAGTGGAGCATGAATGCACTGTGGGTGATTTTTGCCACATTTCTGTTGGGACTGTACTTTGTGGAAATGTTCAAGTAGGTGATTTCTCCTTCATAGGAGCAAATGCAGTGATTAAGCAGGGGGTGAAGATCGGTCGAAATGTTATAGTGGGCGCAGGAAGTGTAGTGCTTAGAGACGTGCCGGATAATTCAAAAGTAGTAGGTAATCCAATACGGTTCATATGATTCAACTTGAAAAACATAAAATAAAAAAAGACAGTTATTTAACAGACGCACTAAAACAGTTGAATGATTTGACTTACATACCCAATGCTCCATTGGTATTGCTGGTAATTGAAGAGAATGGTGTGTTGGTAGGAACGGTAACAGACGGTGATATTCGCCGAGCTTTGATGGGTGGCTCCAAAATAGATTCGGCAATTGCGGATTGTATGCGAAAGGATTTTAGTTTTTTGAAGCAAGGACATTATGGAACGCGTGAAGTGAACGAATTGAAAAACAAACAAATCTGGTCTGTACCAGTTGTTGATCAAGATGGACGTGTGGTTGATTTGTTTAATTTGAAGTTTAAAAAAAGTCTGCTTCCAGTTGATGTTGTGATGATGGCTGGAGGTAAAGGACAGCGTTTGTATCCACTTACAAAAAATATTCCCAAACCAATGTTGCAAGTGGGTGGAAAACCAATACTGGAGATCAATATTGACCGACTGATAAAATTTGGAGTGCAAAATATTAATGTAAGTGTGAATTATTTATCGGAAGTCATTACAACGTACTTTGAAAGTCAACCAAAAGAGTGTAAACTCACTTTTGTGAAAGAAGTTGAGCCTTTAGGAACATTAGGTTCTATTACTTTGGTGGAGCATTTTGAACACGATTATGTTTTACTAATGAATTCTGATTTGTTGACGGATATTGATTACGAAGACATGCTTTCAGATATGATTAGTAACAATGCTGATATGGTTGTTGCTTCTATTCCATATCGAGTTGCAATTCCTTATGCTGTTTTTGAAACAAAAGGAAGAACAATAAAAAGATTGTCAGAAAAACCGACCTATACTTACCATTCCAATGCGGGCATTTATTTGTTTAAAAAAGAATTTTTGAGATTCATTCCTTCTCAATCGTTTTATAATGCTACTGATTTATTGGAGATGATGATAGAGGCGGAACACAACGTGATGTATTACGATATCATTGGTTATTGGTTGGATATCGGAAGTCCGGAAGACTTTGAAAAAGCGCAAACAGATATTGCACATTTGAAACTTTAACAAGATTAGCTGCAAATTATTTTAGACAATAGAGGAATCTTGAAACTATGAAAATTGGGGTTATAACAACATCGCGGGCCGATTTCGGAATATATCTTCCCCTACTTAATAAAATTAAGGAGAGTGAGCATCATCTGATGCTGTTCGCCGGAGGAATGCACACTGCCTCTCATTTTGGAAATAGTCACCAATTGATTGAGGAAGCGGGATTCATCATTGGTGAAATGGTTGATGGGATATCAACTGATGATTCACCGTTCGGCTTGTGTGAATCGATGGCCCTAACTTTAGCAGGTTTTTCAGCAGTTTGGAAAAAATACGCTGATGAGCTAGATGTTGTGTTTGTATTGGGCGATCGATTTGAAATGTACGCGGCTGCTTCTTCAATAATTCCATACAATATTATAATTGCACATCTTCACGGAGGAGAAACAACGTTGGGCGCTATAGACAATAAATTCCGAAATGCGATCAGCATGTTAAGTGATTACCATTTTGTATCGCACGAAAAACACGCGGAAAAACTTGTGCAAATGACAGGGGATTCTGCGCGGATTTTTAATGTTGGCGCACTGGGAGTTGAGAATTTACTCGGACAAAGTTTAATGAGTACTGATGCGTTTTTTGAAAAATTCAAGTTCGATATTTCGAAGGATTATATTCTAACAACGATTCATCCAGAAACGGTTTCGGCAGGGAAAAATGTACATTTCATAGATGAGTATATTGCTGCAGTGAAAGAAATTGATATTCCGGTACTATGCACTTTGCCAAATGCAGATACAGAAGGCAGTGTTTTGAGAGCAGCATTATTAGATTTTGAAAAGCAATTTCCTCAAAAATTGAAATGCTTTGAAAATCTGGGAATCGTTGGCTATTTTACTGCGATGAAAAATTGTTTGATAATGTTAGGGAATACGTCAAGTGGTATCATTGAAGCTGCGAGTTATCAGAAATGGGTGATAGATTTAGGTGACCGACAAAAAGGAAGATTTGCCCCTTCTAATGTAGTGCATGTTCCTTTTGATAGAAAGGAGATTGTTCGCAATGTTCAATCGTTAAGAACTACGGATGTTAATGTAAGTCAAAATCCATATGGGAAAGGAAATACGGCAGAACAAATTTTAGGAATTCTAGAAACAGTTTTTATATAAAAATATGAAGGGAAAAATTTTAGTTACCGGCGCCGATGGTTTTATCGGAAGTCATTTGGTAGAACATCTTATAAAAAATGGTTATCCGGTTAAGGCTTTCGTGTACTATAATTCTTTTAACTCCTATGGTTGGTTGGATACGATTGACAAATCGGTGTTGAAGGATGTTGAGTTTTTTGCTGGCGATGTGCGCGATCCCAACGGAGTGCGTGTGGCCATGGAAGGATGCGAATCAGTAATGCATTTGGCGGCGCTCATTGCAATTCCTTACAGTTACCATTCTCCCGATAGTTATGTGGATACGAACATCAAAGGAACTTTAAACATATTGCAGGCTGCAAAACAATTGAAAACAAAAAGGGTTTTAGTAACTTCTACTTCTGAAGTATATGGTACTGCACAGTATGTTCCTATTGATGAAAAACATCCTTTTCAGGGACAATCACCCTATAGCGCTTCCAAGATAGGTGCTGATAGGATGTCGGAATCTTTTTTCAAAAGCTTTGAATTGCCGGTAACGATTGTGCGTCCTTTCAATACTTTTGGTCCACGCCAAAGTGCGCGAGCGGTGATTCCAACGATCATTACTCAGTTGTTGAATAACGTAACAGAAATCAAGTTGGGAGATCTTACACCAACGCGTGATTTGTTGTATGTAAAAGACACGATAGATGGATTTTTAAAAATTGCAGAATCACCAAAAACAATTGGTGAGGAAGTAAACATCGCTACACAAAGTGAAATAACAGTAGGTGCTCTTGCTCAAAAACTAATTGATTTGATTAATCCTCAAGCGCGAATAGTACAAGAAGAACAACGCCTTCGTCCTTCAAAAAGTGAGGTTTTCCGACTGTATGGATCCAATGAAAAAATAATGAAATTGACCGATTGGAAGCAGCAGTATTCTTTCGATCAAGCGATAAAAGAAACAGTAGGGTGGTTTTCTAATTCAGAAAATTTAAAACAGTACAAACACGACATTTACAATATTTAAAAAGTGGAAAAATCATTTATTCCTTTATCTGTTCCTAATATTTCAGGAAATGAATTAAAATATGTCAGCGAAACTATTGAGACCGGATGGGTGTCTTCTGTTGGATCGTACGTTGATACTTTTGAAAAAAAATTTGCAGAATACGTTGGGGTGAAACATGCTGTTGCTGTTGTGAATGGTACAGCTGCATTGCACGTTTCTTTGATTGTTGCAGGGGTTGAGCAAGGTGATGAAGTATTGCTTCCAAATCTCACTTTTATTGCGCCTGTGAATGCGGTGATGTACTGTAAGGCTATTCCAGTTTTTATTGATTCAGAATGGTCAACGCTTGGCATGAATCCTTCCGTTATTTGTTCTTTTATTGAGGAGCAAACAGATTTTATTGATGGCTGGACTGTCAATAAAAGAACGGGAAGAAAAATAAAGGCTATAGTCCCAATGCATACGCTTGGTTTTCCTGTTGCTTTAAGAGCATTTGCTAAATTGTGTAAAGCAAGAAACATAGTCGTTATAGAAGATGCGTCAGAAAGTTTAGGAAGTAGTTATTATGATATAAAGACTGGTGCGCTGGGTGATTTTGGATGTTTTAGTTTCAATGGAAATAAAATAATTACCACCGGAGGTGGAGGAATGATTACAACGAATAATGATGCGTTTGCAAAAAGGGCAAAGCATATAAGTACCACTGCAAAAACAGATGGGGTTTACTTTGATCATGATGAAGTAGGATACAATTATAGAATGGTTAATGTGCTTGCCGCTTTGGGTGTGGCGCAATTGGAAAGGGCAGATGAGTTTATAGAAATTAAAAGAAAAAATTTTAAAACATATCAAAAATTGCTGGGTGATCATCCGTATTTCTTTTTGCATGAGGAACCACTTAATTGTACTTCGAATTATTGGATGTACGCTTTAGTTTTAAAAAAAGAATGTCCTTTGACTATTGATGAATTGATTCAGCTTTTTACTGTCGAAAATATTCAGGTTCGCCCCATCTGGAAACTCATGTCAAAGCTTGAAATGTTTAAGCAGTATGAGCTAGTTGGCAATGGCGAGGCTTTTGATATTTGCAATAGAGTGCTAAATATACCATGTTCCACGGGGATGTCAGATGATCAGATTCAAAGGGTAGTAGAAGTATTGTGTAAAACCATCAAAGCATGAAAACATTATTCATTATTACCGCCCGAGGAGGTTCGAAAGGAATTCCCAAAAAGAACATTAGGTATTTGTGTGGAAAACCTTTGATAGGTTATTCTATTGATATTGCGAAACAATTTGCTGCTAACGATTCTATTTGTGTATCGACAGACAGCGAAGAAATAAAAAAAGTAGTGGAAGAGTATGGATTGAAGGTGCCTTTTTTGCGTCCTACAGAATTGGCGCAAGATGGTTCCGGTAGTTTTGAAGTGTTGCAACATGCGATTTCTTATTACGAAGGTAAAGGGATGCACTACGACGCGGTGGTATTGTTGCAACCTACTTCGCCATTGAGAGAAACACATCATATTCAGGAAGCTGTGGATGTGTTTGTTAAATCAGGGGGTGATGGTGTGTGTTCTGTTAAAATTGCAGAAGCAACACCATCGTACAAATTGTATTACGAAGTGAATGATCGATTGGTAAAGTGTGAAAATGTTGATGTGATACAAAGGCAAATGGCTTCGCTGGTTTATCAGGTTAATGGATCGGTGTACGTGTTTAATCCAAGGATTTTCAAGCAGTATAAATCTTTTGGAGAAGTATCTATGACAAAATATTTAATGACAAAAGAATATTCGTTTGACATTGATGATGAAATAGATTGGAAGATATGTGAGCTTTTGCTCAATGACAAAAATAAATAATGCGATTGTTGACTATAATACTTTCGGCGTTTGAAAATTAGTGAGTGATTAACAAGATGATTAAAGAAAATTTTAACGAACTTATTTCATTTCAAGAAAAGTGTAAGTCTTTTACCTTTCGATGCAAAGAGTTGGAGTTATTTCCTTTTTTACGAATAATAATTGGGTACAATGACGACTTGCAGTGCGGAAAACTAGAGGGTGATGAAATTGGACGTTTCACTAAAAAAAAGTTTAAGCAAAAAATAGGGGCTTTTCTTTACTATTTAAAAAAATCAAAGAGTTGGTCAATAGGCCCGTCGGTGAAATTTCCTCGCCAGTATTCAAAGAATAAAATCATTGTTTTTTCTTCTGACGCTCACCAGTTAGCAACTAACGGTGCGCATGCCTATTTTAATACGTGGATGTCGCCTCTTGAACTATGTTTTGACAAAATCGGATACTCTTACAAGCATTATAAATTAACCAATAATGAACTTTATTGTGGGGGCGAATATGTGACTTCATTTACACGTTTTTCATGGTTGGTGGAAATTAAATTGGCATGGACTAATTTGGTTAATGCTTTTGGAGGCAATGCTTCAACTGTTGAAAATATTGAGGGAATTAGGGAGTTGTGGCAGCTCTTGAATCATTCAAAAATGGGTGTCACAGTGACGCTTGGAGCGCTTTCGGAAAGAGTTGAAATGTTAAATTTGAAAGTTAATTATTATCAGCGATTTTTTAAAGAAAGTAAGCCAGAGATAGTGTTTGTTTATGCCTATTATGCTGATTACTTTTTGCCAATTGTTTACGCTGCAAAATCTTTGGGAATAAAGGTGGTGGATGTTCAGCATGGTGTAATTGGCAGGGAACATTTTGCTTATACACATTGGAATGGAATAGAAAAAAAACAAATGAATTTTATTCCTGATTATTTCTTGACTTGGGATAGAAAAGTGACTCAATATATAAATGATTTTTCATCAGAGATATGCACTGCAGTAACTGTTGCTAATTTGTACACTGCATACAAAATTGCACTGCAAAAAAAACAAGTAAACCTTGAATGTATGTTGGGTCATGGTGTTGCAATGAAACATCATATTTTAGTTACTTCTGGTTCAAGAAAAATACCTTCGCCACTGCTGCAAATAATCAATAATGTCAAGGATGTTTTTTGGCACATAAAACTGCATCCGAGATATACCGATGACGAAAAATTATTATTTTATCATGAGACAATAAATAATATAAATGCAAAAATATATTCGAAGAACGAGGTTGATTTGTATCAATTGTTAGAGCTTTGTCAGTTACATCTTACAGAGGAATCTGCAGTTGCTATTGAGGCGGATCAATTAGGGTTGAACACAATAGTTTTTTCGGAATCTGGTAAAGATTGTTTTTCTAATTATATAGAAGAAGGTCGTTTCATCTATTGCAATTGTGCGAATACTGAAGCGTTCATAGCGCTTCTGCAAGATGAACATTTATTTCAAAAGAGACAAATAGGCGCAATTCCAACTGTGGAAGAAAGCGCTGAAAAAATTGAAGATTTTCTTATCTACAGTTTGAAATCTAGTAGGACGATTTAAGGCGGTCGCAGTTAATCCTTTGTTCCCTTCCCATCGATGCGATGTTTTTGTTTCCACTCACCATTGATTTTTTCCCACAAATGAGGAGATCTCCATGAATCTATTACCACGTGAAATTCTTCCTCAGTAAGATCAATGTATTTTAAAAACACGTCAAAGTATTTTTTGGGGAATTCGCCATCGAATTTGGAAATCAATGCGATTCCTTCGTTGCGAGTAAGGTGTCCATCTCTGATTTCGTGTGCAGTGTCTGATGTTGCTCTTCCTAAGCAAAACTTAATGTAGGCTAGGTAGTAGTGAAAGCCATCTATTTGATCATCTAAACCAGCGTATTTTTGATAGGTGCCTTCAATTCTTTCCGGATTTGCTTTGAATCCTGTGTTTTCAACGCAGTAGTAATAGTTTTCTTGCGGAATCCATTTTTTATAGTACCCATAAAAATGGATTTCTGTTCCAATTTTCTCAAGATCTTCAATCTCGGGTGATAAATAAGGAACAATATTTTTTTTGTCAATACCGTATTTAGTCAAGTCTTCGGGTGCGATACCTGAAAAATAATGTTTGACGTGATCGCTTTTGTAATTTCGTTGCGGATTAAATGCGTTTTTCATATCGCCACCATATTCCACTTCTCCATTTTCACCATACATAATCAATGGAATGCCAAAGTTTTTGGCGATTTGCATAGGATAGTTGGTTTGTCCGTAGATAAAGGGTTGAAATGGATCTCCTAAAATTTCAAAAGACAATTTCGTCATTTTTCGGTGCGTTTCTCCAGGAGCTGAACCACAGATGTTGTAGAGATCTCCTATTCTAATCATGTTTTGCAAATTCTGAAAACCAATTTCTGTATATATGTGAGGAGCCCAAGTAACAGTAAGTGGATTCATGTTGTATTTGTGTTTCAGCTCGTGGGCAATATACGCACTGTCTTTCCCACCGCTGCAAGGCACAATTACATCAAATGAACCATCTTTTTTTCTGAATCTATTGCACAGATCCATGAGTTCCTTTTCGCGTTCACTCCAATTGATTTTGTTTTTTTTGAACTCAGCAAAATTACATGCTGAGCAAACGCCATTTTCATCTAAACTTATTCGTGGTCGTTGGTTCGAAATTGTACAAGTCACACAGTATTTAACTTCTAGAGGAAGATTGTATAATGAAGTGAGGTTTTTTTGTTCAATCTTGGTAATAAGACTCATTTTACTCGACTTTTAGTTTTTACGATGGTAAATATATGATTATTTAGGTCTGCCATTTGTTTTACTTAAAATGTGTTAGTCAATAATAGTTAAAATTACATCTTATTTGTCGAGACTGGTTAAATTGGTTGCTTTTCTAACATTATTTTGTTTTTGTGTTAGCACAGAAACCTATTTTAAATACTGTTTGATGCAGGGTATATTAAATTCTAAATACGGCATTAATCGTCATTTTCAAAAAGCATTCAATAAGAATCACCTTTTGTAAATGAGTTCTTTGTAGTTTTCAAATATTTTTAATCCTTGAATACCGCTTTTTTCAGGATGAAATTGGATGCCGATCAAATTGTCTTGTACAATAGCAGAACTGTATTTGAAATTGCTATAATCGGTGCTGCACAAGATGTTTTGTGTGCTTTTTGTTTTCACATAATTAGAGTGCACAAAATAAAAGTATTCGTTATTTGGAATGTTCTTAAATAACGGGTGGTTGGGCTGTTCGATGGACACATTGTTCCATGCAATTTGTGGAATAAATCGAGGTTGAGTATTTGTTGTTGATTCTGGGAAACGGAGAACCTCTCCTTCAATCAAGCCAAGGCCTTGGTGTACTCCAAACTCATTGCTTTGGTCCATAAACAATTGCATTCCAAGGCAAATACCAAAAATATACTTACCGGTGTTGGCGAAATCTTTTATTGGTTCAGTCAGATTTTGTATGTACAGTTGTTCAATTGCTAGTGGATAAGCACCAACACCAGGTAAAATCAATGCATCTGCATTTTTTATTTTTTCAGGATTGTTAGTGATTTCAACTTCGAGTCCCACTTTTTCACAAGCATGAGCAATGCTGAATAAGTTCCCCATTTTATAGTCGATTAGTGCAACCTTCATCATATTAATTCGGTCTTATGTTGATGGATTTCTCAATTAATTTTGCTTTTAAAGCAGGAATGGTGGTCGTTTGAAACATTTTTGTATTCCCTATTTTATTGATATACTCAATGTTTCCTTCGCGATAATCATCCGCAGGATCAAATAGTTCTTTGGCAATTTCGTAGTGTAAAATAGATGCAATTGCTGCTCCAGAAACAGATGTGTTGGTGAGTAGTTTTTCAACATCGTCTGGGCTCCCTGCGCCGCCACTTGCTGTAATATTCATGGTTGCAATTTCACTTACCAGCTTGATAAGCTGGTAATCATAACCCTGTCCAGTACCTTCTTGGTCGACAGAGGTGATGATTATTTCTCCAACACCTAAGTTATTCAGTTGCCTGGTCCAGTCCGAGACTTCAAGTCCTGTGTGCTCTCTTCCATTGTCAGTGAATGCGAGGTATTTCCCATCATTTTGTTTAATAGCTTCTATTGTGACAATGATGGTGGAGGAGCCAAATGTTCTTACGGCTTCCTCAATAAATTTCGGGTTTTGGATCGCCGCTGTGTTGATGCTCACTCTATCGGCACCAACTCTTAAAGCCTCAGTAATGTCTTTTATTGTTCTGATGCCACCTGCGACAACCAATGGAATGTGAATTTGTTTTGCGACTCTCTTTATAATGTCATGCAGTGAATTGCGCTCGTACAAAGAAGCTACAGCATCTACAAACATCAGCTCATCAGCACCTTGTGCGTAATAATATTCGGCGAATTTCTCTGGTTTCCCCACTATTCTCAGACCTTCCAAATGTATTCCTTTAACTAGGTTTGGGCCTTTTATGTCTAATCGGGGAATAATTCGTTTACACTCCATTTTTTTTTTTGTAAAGGTAATTTATTGTGCAGCAATAATGGAAATTCAGCATGAATTTAATTAGCTTTACATTTCGCTTTTACTGCAGATAAATTAAGAAAATGACAAATACCCGAGAAAGATATTACGGACTTCCATCAGAGGTCAAGTTTTGTAAAAAATGTGTGATGTCCAATCAAAGACCTTCCTCTGTTCCTGAATTCAAAAATGTAATTTCAGCAAAAAAACCAACGTTACACATTGCTGATGATGGAATTTGTGATGCCTGCAAAATGGCTGAAACTAAAGTTGTGATCGATTGGAAAAAAAGGGAGGAAGAGTTAATTCAATTGCTCGATAAGCACAGAAGCAAAGATGGTTCATACGATTGTTTGGTGCCTGGGAGTGGAGGGAAAGACAGTGCTATGCAAGCTCATATATTAAAATACAAGTACGGAATGAATCCCTTGACTTGCACTTGGCCACCTATTTTGTATACTGATTATGGGTACAAAAATTGGAAAAACTGGATTGATAGTGGATTTGATAACATTGCCTATACGCCAAATGGAAAGGTAATGAAGTTGCTGACTAAACTGTCTATTGAGAATTTATTACATCCTTTTCAAACCTTCATTTTAGGGCAAAAAAATCTAGCTCCTAAGATTGCCTCTCGTTACGGAATCAATCTAGTTTTTTATGGAGAAAACGAGGCTGAGTATGGTAATCCGATAGCTGATAATAAAACTTCTCTGCGAGACAAGTCTTTTTTTAGTTATAAAAATCTTGATGAGATGTATTTAGGAGGAGTCTCTATTGCCGAGTTGAAAGAGAAGTATGGATTGACTTATGGAGATGTGAGCTCATTTTTGCCGGCGACAGAAGCTGAGATTATGGGCTCCAACATTGACGTTCGATATTTGGGATACTATATGAAATGGAATCCTCAGGAAGTATACTATTATGCCGTTGAGAATACAGGGTTTAAAGCCCGTCCATTCAGAACGCAAGGAACGTACAGTAAGTATAGCGGAATCGATGATAAAATTGATGATCTTCATTTTTACACAACATACGTAAAATTCGGTTTGGGAAGAGCCTCGTATGATGCGTCGCAGGAGATTAGAAACAATCACATTACAAGGGAGGAAGCTGTTGCGCTTGTGGAGCGTTTTGACGGTGAGTTTCCTGATCGGTATGTCAATGAGATTATGGATTATTTAGATATTCAGCCTGATCATTTTCATACTTT
The DNA here is from genome assembly GCA_947444925.1 of Flavobacteriales bacterium. Classification (GTDB taxonomy): domain Bacteria; phylum Bacteroidota; class Bacteroidia; order Flavobacteriales_C; genus JAHEZL01. The sequence goes on from CANFBW010000003.1 coordinate 16,884, forward strand.
GTGTGATAAATTTCGATCGCCTCATTTATGGGGTAAAACGGCTGATGGCAAATCGAAGTTATATCATACTGTTGGAGGCAAGGGACTTGAAGATTAACTGAATGGTAAGGTACAATAATCTTATTGAAGAATTGGAGTTGAAATGCAAGGTCGATTCCATTAAATACCAAACAATACAATTATGGCCGTTAATAAGAATCATGTTGTTTTATCATGGTTATATTGAGAGCGGAAATTCAGAGAACAATCGAGTCATTATTAGTCGTAAAAGTTTTAAGTCGCGAATTGGTGATGTGATTTGGGCACTTAATAATTATACCGACCATGTGAAATTATTCTATGCTTTGCGTCGCAAAGAAAATCAAATATCGTTGAAGGATTCCAACGGAAATGATTCAGATAAATCAGCCCATTTTCTTTTTTTTTACTTGCAGTCCCACCGACGTCAAGTGATCGATGGTCAATTTTCAAATATTTTTCTTGATCCACTTAAAGAGTTAATTCAGAAGAAGAGAAGCGTAATTTCTTTGGAATTAGGAGCTGATTTGGATCACTTTAATTTCCCCAGGTATGGAAGAAGTTGTTTGGTGGGAAGTGTGTTTCAGAAAGCGGAAATACGTATCGCAAGAAAACGAGTGTGGCATAATTTCAGCTCTGTTTTTGGGCTGCAAAAAAAAAGTGAAGTAGAGGGCTTCAACGATTTCAAAGAGTCGCTTCCCGAAAGTTTGCAAAATGATCTTTTTTTTGATTCAAGTATCCTAGTAAAAGAAGCGGAGATAGTTTTCGAATACCAAAAAGTGTTTGAACGCCTACTCAAGCGATACAAAACAAAGGTTGCGGTTCAAGCCTGTTTTTATCATCAATATGGAATAGCTTTAAATTTGGCCTGTGCAAAATTGAATATCAACAGTGTAGATGTTCAGCATGGTGTATTGGAACCATTGGCCTATGGCGGGTATTGCGAAAATGGAGGGCGGAAGTTTAAAATGTTGCCCAAATATTTTTGGCTATGGGAAAAAGATTCTTGCGAGCTAATATATAAGTCGACTGGGGATGAAAACAGGGCCGTGCTGGGAGGGAATTTGTGGATGAATCGAAATTTGAAACACCACGATTTCTATTTGCCGGAAGCACAGGAATTGATCACACTGAAATCAAAGTATACTAAAGCTGTGTTGTATTCTCTGCAAACGGCGCCTGCTTCGGTAATTCCTGATTTTATTTACGATGCAGTAGGAAAAGACAAAAGGGTTTTATGGTTGTTTAGGCTGCATCCAAGATCCTCTAATCAAGATATAGATCGAATTAAATTTTTGTTTTTGAGTCGAGGTTTTGAAAATATTGACATACACTTTGCTACACGATTATCATTACCTTTTCTGTTAGAGCAAATAGATGTTCATGTGACTCGCTTTTCTGCCATTGTTTTTGATGCGGCTACAATCAATAAACCAACAATTTTCGTTGATTCTTATGCATTTGAATTATATTCAACAGCTTATACCACATTGTGGAATTCAGGTATAGTTAGTTTAGCCTTAAATGACAGATCATTAATAGATGCCCTGCAGAAGTACTTTTTGAACTCTGCAAATTATGATTTGAAAGGATATTTTGGCAATCACAATTTTGAGGAAAGCATCGGGCGACTTGAAAGCTAACTTAATTTGGCATATCCTCGCTTTTTGACTTGACAATATTTGTTTTAATTTTATTGTAATTGATGTGTGCTCTTGTCAACGGTCAAAATAAAATGTCTTTGTATTGCAGCGATTTAACATCGAATTTTTTTTCAAGTTCTTCGGAAATATCGTTGTAAAAGTGCATAGCTAGCTTCAATAAATTAGATGAAAATGGACAACATTAAGTGTGTCACACTACTTCAGTTCCCAAATAATTGCAGGAGCAACGATTGCCTCGCTTCTGTAAAGTTGCTTAACACTTCTAACAGTAATAGAGTCAATGATTTCAAAACTTAAAATATTGTTGTGTTCCTGAATTAGCGGATTGAATCTATTACACATATATACATCTATGCGGTATTTCCCTGGTTTAAATAGATGAGAAGGGAAATCGAAATTAAATCCGTGATCACCCACACCCAAAGTACCGCTCATATAGCCTTCAGAAAAATCTTCGTCGGTGGTTACAAACAAGGTTATTTCGTCATGATTGACAACGCGGAAATTGATGTAATAGTTGGGTTGTTGTTTTGTGATGCGCATTTTTAATTCAACATGAATTTTTTCTGTTGATTCAAAATAGGTGGCTATTTCGCGATTGCTGTTTTTAATCGACAATTCCAGCAATTGGAAAGGAAGTTCGTTTTTTGGCGCCAGTTGAATGTGCCCCAAATCACCTTCTCTTGCCTCGTTGTTGTTTTTATAAACTTCGATGATTTCGTCCACTGTGCCGTCGGCAATTTTTTCTCCTTTTTTAAGTAAAATAGCGCGGTTGCACAACTGTTTGATTGCAGCCATATTGTGGCTCACAAATAAAATGGTTTTTCCGCCTTGGGCAACATCCTGCATTTTTCCTATACATTTGTTTTGGAATTCATAGTCACCAACAGCCAAGACTTCATCAATAATCAAAATTTCTGGGTCGAGATGCGCCGCTACAGAAAACGCAAGGCGCACTCTCATTCCGCTGGAATAACGCTTGACAGGAGTGTCAATGAATTTTCGTACACCAGAAAACTCAATGATTTCCTCCATCTTTTGGTTGATCTCTTTTCGAGTCATTCCTAAGATGGTACCATTCAAAAAAATGTTTTCTCTACCAGTTAAATCCGGATGAAATCCAGTTCCAACTTCTAATAAACTAGCGACTCTTCCGTTGATTGTAACCTCGCCATTTGTTGGTTCCGTGATTCTTGACAGAACTTTGAGTAAAGTGCTTTTTCCAGCTCCGTTCATTCCAATGATGCCGAGCGCCTCTCCTTTTTTTACTTCAAAATCAATGTCTTTCAGTGCCCAAAACACATCGTCACCTTCGTCATTAAAGGAACTCAAGTTTTTTAGTTTCTTAAAGCTTTTAAATGGCGATTTTAAAAAGGCTGCCAATGAAGAGGCGAGACTGTCGTGCATCTCTTCTTTTAAGCCGATGCGGTAACGCTTCGATAAACCCTCTACTTTTATGACTGTTTCGTTTTTCATTTTAGGCTACATCAGCAAATATACTTTCCTTACTTCTGAAAAAATAAATACCTGAAACAAGTATAAGCAAAGACATAATTGTTCCGTTCAAGATAAGGTCCCATGGCATATTTGGGTAAGCTTTACCACCGATTAATGCAGTCCTGAAACCTTCAATGACTCCAACCAAAGGAAAAAAGCTGTATATTTTCTCGAAGTAATTGGCAATGCCGTCAATGCCGCTCCACGATTCAATTCCCTGAGTGATGCCCTTTAATCTAGAGAAAGGCCAAACGATAGGCGCCATGTACATCATGAATTGGGCTAGAAAAGTAACAATTTGATTTAAATCTCTATACTGAATGGCTAATGCTGAAAACCAAAGAGAAATACCAAATGAAAACATAATAAGAATCAATATCAGTAAGGGAAGGAAAAGTATATTTCCATTGATTTCAACGCTTCCGGGTTGTGTTTGGTAGTAGTAAAACAACATAAAACCCAAAACCACCATTGCAATTCCAAAATCTACCAACTTTGCAATAATGGGCACAAGAGGAATGATCAATCTAGGGAAGTATACCTTGGTAATGAATGATTCATTACTGATTAAGCTAGAAGTAGAGGCTGTCAGTGCAGAAGAAAAGTAAGTGAATGGAACTAGCGCCACAAAGTTAAAGACCATGTACGGCACAGAATCATCGTCCATTTGTACCTTAGCAATATAGGTGAACAAAAACGTGAAAATGATCATTTGTACCATAGGTTTGATTACCGCCCAACCAAAGCCAATTACACTTTGTTTGTAAACAACCTGTACATCTCTTTTAATTAATGTGAAAAGCAAATCTCTGAATTTGAATAATTCTAAGAAATCTTGCTTGCTAAAAAGTTGCCAGGAAAGTCGTTTTTTTATTTTTAGTTCACTCATTTTGGCTGCAACTATCGTAACGTAATGGCTTCTGTTTTATCAACAAACACGGTTTTATATACCGACTCTATCCCCGTTGCAAGAGTTGTTTTTGGAGACCAGCCCATGCTGTTTAAATAACTGCTGTCCATTAACTTTTTCATCGTTCCATCTGGTTTTGAGGTATTGAAAACAATTTCTCCTTGATAGCCAGAGGTCTTTTTAACCATTTCGGCCAGTTCTCCAATGCTAACGTCTGAGCCAAATCCAACGTTGACAATTTGTAAATCGCTGTAATTTTGCATCAAAAACAAACAGGCGTCCGCCAAGTCATCCACATGCAGGAATTCTCGACGAGGCTGACCAGTGCCCCACACTTCAACTTGTGGGATTTGTTTTTCTTTTGCTTCGTAAAATTTTCTAAGAATAGCAGGAAGAACGTGGGAATTGTTGAGGTCGTAGTTGTCGTTGGGACCGTATAAATTTGTAGGCATTGCAGAAATGAAATTGCAGCCGTATTGTCTTTTGTAATTTTCACACATTTTCAAACCAGCAATCTTAGCAATCGCATAAGGTTCATTGGTTTCTTCTAAAACACTTGTCAGTAGGTAATCTTCTTTAATAGGTTGCGGTGCGTTTTTGGGGTAAATGCAAGAGGAGCCTAAAAACAATAGTTTTTTGACACTGTTCAAATGTGATTGGTGAATCACATTGCATTCCATCATCAGGTTTTGATAGATGAAATCAGCTCTGAACACGTTGTTTGCATGTATTCCACCAACTTTTGCTGCAGCCAAAAATACGTATTCAGGTTTTTCAGTACTGAAAAAATCTGCGACTGCTTGTTGATTCGTCAAATCAAGTTCAGAAGAAGTACGTGTAATAATATTGTTGAATCCTTCGCTATTGAGCTTTCTCACTAACGCTGATCCAACCATTCCGCGATGGCCGGCCACATATATTTTACTGTTCTTGTCCATGATTATTCGCTCCAATTTTTGATCGTATGTCCAGCGTCTTTCAATACTTTATCTCTTGCAAACAAAGCGATGTCAGAAGCTACCATTTCCTTAACCAATTGGGCGAGATTTCTTTTGGGAGACCAACCTAGTTTTTTCTTTGCTTTTGAAGGGTCTCCAATCAAAAGTTCTACTTCAGTAGGGCGGAAATATCTTGGGTCGATGCTAATTACTTCTTGACCCACTTGAATCGCAGGATAGTCAATGCTGGCAGATACGACTACTCCTTTTTCATCAATGCCGCTGCCCGTAAATTCAAGTTCAATGCCGATTTCACCAAAAGCCATTCTAATAAAGTCGCGAATGGTAGTTGTAACGCCAGTTGCAATAACGAAATCCTCAGCGGTTTCTTGCTGCAACATTAGCCACATTGCCTCAATATAGTCTTGCGCGTGTCCCCAATCTCTTTTTGCATCAATGTTGCCAAGAAACATTTTTTGTTGCAAACCAAAAGCAATTCGAGCCACTGCACGTGTGATTTTTCTAGTCACAAAAGTTTCTCCTCTAAGGGGAGATTCATGGTTAAATAGGATGCCATTGCAAGCATACATATTGTAGGCTTCTCTATAGTTCACTGTGATCCAGTAGCCATATAATTTTGCGACTGCATATGGAGATCGAGGGTAAAAAGGTGTTGTTTCTTTTTGCGGCACTTCTTGCACTAAGCCATACAATTCAGATGTTGATGCTTGGTAAAACTTGGTTTTTTTCTCCAAGCCTAGAATTCTGATGGCTTCCAAAATCCGCATTGTTCCCAATCCATCTACATTTGCTGAATATTCAGGCTCTTCAAAACTTACATGCACATGAGACATCGCGCCTAAGTTGTATATTTCATCAGGTTGCACCAACTGTATAATACGAATAATGTTGGTTGAGTCCGTTAGATCACCGTAATGGTTGATGAGTTGAACGTTTTTCTCATGCAAATCTTTATACAGGTGATCGATGCGCTGGGTATTGAACAGCGATGACCGGCGCTTAATACCGTGCACCTCATAGCCTTTATTTAATAAAAACTCAGCCAAATAGGCTCCGTCTTGACCCGTGATTCCTGTAATTAAAGCTTTTTTCATTGGCGCTGTAGAATTTGTTGCGAAGTTAGTTTTTTTATTAATATTCTCAATGATTTATTGTGCTAAAAGTCGTGTGACAATCCGCAAAAGTTTTAGTGACTAAGTACTTGTTGAGTTTAATTGGTAAAAACAAAAAACCCCTCGATAAATTCGAAGGGTTTTTTTTAATAGTTGCATTATATTATGCGCCTGCGGTAACAGGAGCTCTTCTTTCTTTGATTCTTGCTTTTTTACCAGTAAGGTCTCTTAAGTAGAACAATCTTGCTCTTCTTACTTTACCGCGTTTGTTCATTTCTATTTTTTCAATAGAAGGTGAGTAAACCGGGAAAATTCTTTCTACACCAATACCTCCAGAAACTTTTCTGATGGTAAATGTTTCAGTGATTCCTGATCCTCTTCTTTGAATAACAACGCCTTGAAAAAATTGCGTTCTTGTTTTATTGCCTTCTATAATTTTGTAGTACACAGTTATAGAATCACCAGCAGAAAAATCAGACCATTTAGTCTCCGGCGTAAATTCTTTTGTAATCTCTTTTATGATGTCCATCGTTATAAAATTTATGTCCCTAAAAAATAGGGAGTGCAATATTAAGCAAAAAAAATTAAAACACAAGAAGGAATATTTTGATTTTCACTATTGAAAGTGAATAAAATAGTTTTTTTATTACCCAAAAGCACTAAAATATGGGTTATTTATGCATATGAAGCAAAGGTATAACCAAATTTAAAGCCCTTCGTAAAACGGCTACTTAGCGAAATAAGGCTAATATTAATATGGAGGTCAAAAAGTCAAAATTACTACGTGATTGAAGGTAGAATGTTTTAAATATAAGGCATTAATTTTTTTGCTGGGCTTGTTTTTAGCTATGCCTTTGGCAACGCGTGCGCAAACGAGTGATAGTAAATTGACTGCTTCACAATTGAAGCAGAAGTACAAGGATGAAGCAAAAGCCAAGCAAAAGCAAAGGGAGAAAGACAATAAAGATTATGAAAAGCAGCTCCGGGAAAGAAAAAAATTGACTGAAGCACGGCAAAAACAACTGAAGTTAGAGGCGAAATTAGCAGAAGAAACAAGTAGGAAAGAACGGGAGCAAGCTTTAAAAAAGTTGCAGGAGCAAACCAAATCTGATCGTGCAGAGGAATTGCGCAAGGCAAAATTGTCAACTGAACAAGAAAAGCGCAAGGCAGAAGATGTTCGATTGGATCTACTTCAGCAGCAGAAGCATGCTAAATTGCTGGAGGTCGAAAACCTAAAACAACAAAAGATTAAGGAGCTTCAGCAGCAAAATGCGCAACGTGAGCAATTAAAACAAGAAAGAGCCAACAATGATAAGCGCAAACTTCAGTTGGAAGAAGAGAAATTAAAGAAAAGACAGCAGGAAATGGAGGCGGCTGCGTCTAGAGAAGCTGAGAAAAACAAGAAGTTTAGTGATAGTAAAAAGTCCCATCAACAAGCTATCGACGAGGCTATAAAGGCAAAATCCGTTGAAGAAGCGAAGGCAATGGCAGAGCAGAAGGCAGAGACAGACAAAAAGAAGATACATTCTAGTTTGGCCAAAGAGCAAGAAAAAGCCAAAATTAGAATGGAGCAAACTGAAGTAAATCAGAAAATTCTGGAATACAAGGAAAAGGAAAGAAAGGCGCAGGAGGATATTTTAAAGTTTAAATTGGAAGCAAAGCAACGCAGAGAGAAAGAGGAATCAGAATATAAGGCAAAGCAAGCTGAAATGGAGGCAGAGCTTGCTCGAAAACGGGAGATCGAAGTATTTAAGGCGAAAAATAAAATCAAAGAAAGTGAGTTATCGAAAAAATTTGATGAACAAAAGAATGTCATTGCAGAGCAAGAAACGATAGAACAACTCAAAAGGGCAAAGGAGCAAAGAGATAAAGACGAACTTGCTCAAGCTGAAAAAGCGGCTTTCGAAAAAAAATTGGCCGAAGTGAAAGAAAGCGGAAATATGGAGTTGCAGAAAGCGATGGAGGCATCATCTCGCGCAGAATCTAAGCTAAAAGCCGAGCGTGATAGAGACGAAGCCCTTGTCAGAAAAATTGAAGACAAGCGCAAGGAGTCAATGCTCAAGGTAGACGAAGCTAAAAGGCGCAAAACTGAAAAGACCTTGGAGCGAGAAGGTGCAGGTGAAGAGAAAGAAGAGAAAAAATTGGAACAAGAAGAAATTAGAGACAAGAAAAAGGCGGATTTTGAAAAAAGAAAATTAGAAATTCAGGCTGAACGCAACAAAGAATTGGAAGATAGAAAAAAGGCTAAAGAGGCCGATAAAGTGCAGAAGGCATTGGCTTCCGCAGAGAGGGCCGAACAAATTAAAAAGGAAACTGCCGATTTGTTGAAGTTGGAAGAAGAGGCCAAAAGTTTAAAAATACAGGCAGAGCAGACGCGCAAAGAGGAATTAAAGAAAAGAAAACTGTTGCAGCAAAAAGCAGCAGAAGACGCTGCCCAAAAGAAGATTGATGAAAAGGAGCAAATGATTAAAGATGACATCACGTCGGGTAAAAAGACAGCGGAGCAATCTTTTAAATCGCGGAAGGATGAGGAAAAAAAGAATGCAGCAAGCGAAAAGCAGAAGGATGGTTTAAAAGAAAGTCAAGAAGATTTGAAGTTGCGTCGACAAATCGAAAAACGAATGGACGATGAAAAAAAGGCTCAAGCAAAGCAGAAAGAAAAAGAGATGATGGAGGCCAAATATGCTGAGAAGAAAAAGAAGCTGAGAGAAAACATAGAAAAAATTAAGGTTGACAATGACAAGGAGTCTAAAATAGAGGGTGGGAGAACAAAGAAAGAGGAAGAACGACTGACCAAAGCGCAAAATATTCAGGCGGCTAAAGACAAAGAACTTAGGGATCGAAAAGCAATACTGGATCAAAAGAAACTGGAGAAACAAATTGTTTTGCAAAAAATGAAGGATGAAGCTGCAAGGCTAGCAGAAGTGAAAAATGTAGCAAAGCAAGAGCGTTTGCTTCTGCAAGCAAAAGCGCGAGAAGTAAAAGCTTTACAGGAAAAAGGAAAGGCACAGCAATTTGAAAATCAAGAAAAGGCAAAAACTGAAAAGTTGGAGGCGGATATAGCCAAGAAGGGTGAAAAGGCCATGACGCCGCAAGAACAAATCATTAAGGACAAAATCAATGCCCAAGCAAAAGAAAATGTTGCAAAAGCGAGCAAAGAAGAGTTGCGCCAAAAGAAAATTGCTGCAAAACTTGAGGCTTTAAAATTAAAGGAGCAACAATCTACCGATAAAGTGAAAAAGAAAATTGATTTGGATGCAGCGGCTCTCGCAAATACAAAAACACTGAATTTTGAGGAGCAGGTGGTGAAAGATTACTACGATGGCAAGAAAATAGGTTTTTGGAGAAAGGCTGAAAAGGAAAAAATATTGGCTGACTATAGAAAGAAAATGGACAAAGAAATTCAGCACCAAAAAGATTCAATTGCACAAAGTTTAGAAAAACTCAAGAAAGATCAAGGTAAAGTGCAACAGGAGTCGATGAGTTCAGCGAAGGAATTGAAGAACATAGCCTCGAAACTCAAGGAATTGGAAGAACAACTTTTGGTTGAAAGGGAGGCGAAATCATTGTTGGATAAAAATTTGACAAAACTCAAAGAGTCGGTTTTAAGCGGATCGAATATCACTTTAGAGCAAAATATTTTGCAGAAACAGGCTGAAGAAAAACAGCGGGAAATTGAACGTATCGAGGATGAGCTGATTAGGCTAAGAGCGAAAGTGGTTGTGGTTAAGCGGAAGAATAAGGAACAAAGCAAGGAGCTGAAGGGCAAGAAGGATGAGTTGCTCAAGAAGAGTAAAAGTGAACTACAGGCTTTAGAAGAAAAAGCCGCAATGAACAAGATTGAACTTCCGTCGGAAAGAAAACTTCGACTTAAAAAAGAGAAATTGGAGCAGCAACGGTTGCGCAATACTTACAAAGCTCAGTTAACGGCGCAAAAACAAAAGTTGAAACAGGAATCGGATGAAGCAGCTAAGGAAGTCGTTTTAGATCAGTTGAAAGACAATAAGTCCGACAAACTGAAAAAGGCGGAGGAAGAGTTGCGTAAAACAAAAGCAGAGGTCGAGCGCGATAGTTTGGCTAGATTGAAGTTTAAAACAGATTTGCTGCGTGATAGTTTGTTGTTTTCTAGTAAGATAGAGCAGCAGTTGGTGGAGAGTGAGAAAAAAGTTGAACGTGAGCGTAAAATAGCGGAATTGCGCCAGCAGCAGTTGGCGTTTGCAAAGGAAGTAGAAGAAAAGAAGTTGAAATTGCGCAGAGAGAAAGAGTTGCTTAAGGCCGAAAAGGAATCTGGTCCCAAGGAAGTGGTCAAAAGAGACACGGTTTCAGTAGCGAAGAAAGATTCTGACGACGCAGAGTTGCAAAAGCGCCAAAAAACCTTTGAAGCACTGAAGGCAAAAGAATTAGAACACATCAAAGCGCAGGAATCTCAGCTGGCTTTGCTCCAGCAAGCAAAAGGAAAAAACAAGGAAAGTCAATTGACAAAGAAAGAATTGCGCACCAAGGAATTGAAGGATCGCATTCTACTGATGGAGCAAAAATTGAAAATGTCTTATGTGGAGAAGGAAGATTTTGAAAAAAAATCCGACGAACTTAAAGAGAAAGGAAATGTAGATGACGCAATTGAAGCATCAAAGGTGAAGCGGAAGATCGCAGAAAAGATTATTGAGATAGATCAACTTTCTATTCAACTAACGGAGTTGCGCGATGAATTGTCGAAGGAGGAGAAAGTGCCGGTTGCAGATGCTGCTAAGAAAGGACAAAACAAGGACTTGCTTTTTGATGCTCAAAGCCAGGAGGAATTAAAGCAGGCGTTGTTTAATGCCAAAGCAAAAAAGGTAGCTGAAAAACAAAAGGCAGCTGCAGATGAGAAAGTGAGATTCGACAAGTTGCGCAGCGCTAAGGAACGAGCTAATCAAGATGTTGTAGATCAACAAAAGGCACTTGCGGCGAAAGCAATTGAAATTGATGTAGAGCTTGCAAAGGAGAAGAAACAAATGGAGGAAGAGCGGAAAGAATTATTAATAAAGGAAGAAAAAGAAGTGGCGCTGAAATTGGAACAAGACAAGTTGCGTGCATTAGAGGCAAAAACTGAGCAAGAAAAAGCCTTGTTATTGGCTAAAGCCATGAAAGTGATTGATTTTAAAGAGTCGAAAAAGAAAGCGGAAATAGACGAAATGAAGCAGGTTGCGAGGGCGAAGGAAAAGGAGGTCGCAGCTCAGAAATACCGCCAAGAATTGGAAATTATGATGGCAGAAAAAGAACGTGCACTGCGCGATTCAATTCGTAATGCCTATCAGTTGGCCGATAAAACGCATGCTAAAAACAAACTGGCCTATGACACCTTAGCTCAAAAGAAATTTCAAGAAAACAAGCTATTGCAAGATGAGTACACTCGATTGAAAGTGCAGAAGCAGCAGCAGCAGCAGTTGGCCTTGCGCAAGGCTCAAATCGACAAGCAAAAAGCTGCGCAAGGAACAAAACAGGTTGTTCGTCAAGTAACATCAGATGAAGCTAAAAAAGGACTTGAAGCCAAACTTAAGTATGAGGCGGAGGCAAGAAATAACAAGAAGTTGGCTGCGCGTACAGCTGAGCTGCGCGACGCGGCTAGGAGAAAAGATGCAATGGAACAACAAAAAATGAAAATATTTGAGAAAGAGAAAATAATGATGGCCAAGCAAAAGTCTCGTGAAGATTCCATACGCATTGCTAAAATTGCGATCGAAGACAAGCAAAAACCATTGAGTGATCAAATCGCAAAAAAGAGTTTACAACGCACCAATTTAGAGGAAGAGGTGTCACGTTTAAAAGAGCGCGAAATGATAATTTTACAGGGATATGTTCGCGAAAATGCGCTGGCTAAGCAGTTGAGCTATGAAACGAATAAAACGGTTGGAATTGAGAAAATAAAAAAATCAGCGCAAGTTTTACTGCAGGAGAAAAAAGCGATGGAGACAAAGTTGCAAGCAAAAGGAAATTATTTGCGCAGATTGGGCAAGCAAGAAGAGTTGAATAAAATTCGACAAGAGCTGAATATATTGCAGTTCCATCTTGAAAATATGAATGCGAAGGTAGACAGTGTCGCTTTGAATGGCACACTGGTGGTGCAATATCAAAATATTTCCGTGTCTATTGAAAAAATTAAGGCGGAGATGGTGCAGTTAGAAGATGATATTCGCCACAAGGAAGTTGATTACAATAGTGAGTTGCAGTTGGCGAAGCAAGAAGAAGAAAAGCGGAAAAAAGCGGATGCCTTAAAGAAAAATCCTTCTTATTCAATGAAGGATTTAAATTTGAAGTTAGAAAATTATCGTAAGTTGATGAAGGATGCAACTACTGCTCAAGATAAAGAGAAGTATAAAAAGCAAATTGCAGATTTGGAGCAAACTTATCCGCAAGGAGTATATGAGGAGTTGATCACCGAATCCAATAGAACGATCAAAAAAGTAGTGGTGAGTAAAAACGGAAAAGTTGTAATTTATAAGATGATTATTTATGGTTGGGGAGGGGCGTTTTACTTTAAAGATGAAGTAAATATTACCAAACAAGTATTCGATAATGAAACCTCGTATTAAATGAAAGCAGCAATACTAACCATTGGTGATGAATTGTTAATTGGGCAAGTTTTAGATACCAATTCATCATGGATCGCCCAGCAATTGAATGTTTTGGGCATAAAAGTAGAAGAGAAAATAAGTATTGGCGATGACGCATCGGCAATCAAAGAAGTGTTAACTCGATTGTTAGCACGAATAGATTTCGTTTTTATCACGGGAGGTCTGGGGCCAACCAAAGATGATTTGACAAAACATACACTGACGGACTATTTCAATGATCACCTTGTTTTACATGAAGCGTCGCTTGAAAACGTGAAACGAATTTTTAAAGCATTTGGGCGCGAGATCAATGAAGTCAATCGGCAACAAGCATTTCAGCCTTTGGAAGCGCAAGTCTTTGTCAATCGCAATGGAACCGCTTCTGGAATGGGCTTTGAAAAGGGCGGTAAGTGGGTGTTTTCTATGCCGGGCGTCCCTTTTGAAATGAAGCCTATGTTGCTCGAGCAAATGTTGCCTTTTTTATCGCAAAGGTTTTCATTTCCTCAAATAATTCATAGAACAATATGTACACAAGGTATTGGTGAATCTTTTGTGGCTGAAAAAATCGCGGATATTGAAACAGCGCTGCCCTCCTATATCAAGCTTGCGTATTTGCCTTCTGTTGGTCAATTGAAATTGCGACTTTCAGGATATGGGCAGGCTTCTGAATTTGAAATTGAGAATTTTGTCAATTTGATTGTTGCGCGAATTCCCGAGTATGTCTTTGCTCTTGAAGATCGAACGCTGTTGGAAGTTCTCGCAGACTTGCTCCGTGCGCGTGGGAAAACTGTCGCTACGGCAGAAAGCTGCACAGGCGGTTATATTGCGCATTTACTCACTTCTTTGCCTGGAAGTTCAGGCTATTATTTGGGCGGCCTTGTGGCGTATTCTAATATCATGAAAATAAAGAGCTTGGGAGTTCAGCAAAAAGATTTGGATGCATTTGGAGCGGTAAGTCAACAGGTGGTGGAGCAAATGGCACGTGGAATTTTGCTTTCTACTGGAGCGGATTATGGTATTGCAAGCTCTGGTATTGCTGGTCCTGACGGAGGATCGGTTGTGAAACCTGTGGGAACTGTTTGGATTGCAGTTGTAGGAAAAGAGGGAATATTCTCAAAAGAGTTTAAATTTGGCGATAATCGAGAGCGAAATATCGTGCGCGCTGCGCTCACGGCCTTGAGTATTTTGAGGAGAAAATTTTTATTAAACCATTAAAAATAGCAAAATGTTAGAGATTGTAATAGGTGTTTTAACACTGACGTTCATGGAGATTGTTTTGGGAATTGATAACATTATTTTCATTGCGATTGTAGCAGATAAATTGCCAAAAAAAGAACAGCCGAAGGCACGCAGAATAGGTTTGTTGTTTGCATTATTTGCCCGTATTATTTTGCTGCTCAGCATTACAAAAATAATGGAGCTGAAAGAACCTCTGTTTTCAATTCCACTTCCTTCGCACACTATCGATATGAGTTGGAAAGATCTGATTTTGTTGGCAGGTGGTATCTTTTTGCTGGCAAAAAGTACTCTTGAAATTCACGAAAAGACTGCGGGGAAAGAGGCGCAAATGAAGGCGAAAGAGGGGAATACTTTAACGAAAATAATTATTCAAATTGTACTAATCGACATTGTATTTTCATTTGACTCTATTCTTACTGCGGTTGCTTTAGTAAATAGCGTATGGATCATGATTGCAGCTGTGGTGATCTCTATGGCAATCATGATGTTTTTTTCTGGGCCAGTGGCCGACTTCATTAATAAGCAACCTACCTTGCAAATACTGGCTTTGTCTTTCTTAATCCTCATTGGTTTTATGTTGACTATTGAAGCATTTCACTATGAGGTGCCCAAGTCGTATCTTTATTGTGCTGTTGCGTTTTCATTGATTGTTGAAATGATCAATATGCGGGTCAGAAAAAATACTTAAAAATTATTCTTTAGCGCCAAATACCAACAGCGGTATTTCTGAGTGGTAAATCATTTTTTTTGTGATGCTAGGGATAAGTATTTGCATGAAAAATGACCTGCTTTCTCTGCTTAAAGCCAATAGTGTTGCTTTTGATTTTATGCAATATTTTTCAATTTCTGTTGCTATTTTATCTCCTTTAAGAATGTGGTAGGAAAGTGCTGCAGTATTTTGTTTTCTTTCAATTTTCTCTTTTAGTGCGTTCATGCTTTCTTTCTCGTATTCGCATGAAAAGTCCTCATTGGCAATGTGAATAACTTCGATTTTTGCTTTTGTTTTTTCTGCCAGATCAATTAGCATTGATATTGCCTTGATGTCGTTTTCATGGTAATCCGTTGCGAATACAATGCGCTTTATTTTTCCAACTTGCGCTTTTTCAGGTACTACTAAAACTGATTTATGGCTGTCGTTTATAACACTCAAACTAATGCTTCCAAAAATACTTTTTTCCAATGCGCTATTACCTGTGGTGCCCATTACTACTATTTGTGGTGCTGATTTCTTTATTGCAGTCAATATGCTCTGTTTTGTCATTCCTTCTACAAAAACAGAGGTGATTGGACTTTTTAATCGCCTAGTGATTCTTTTTTTTTCTTGCTCCAGTTTTTTGAGCTCATGGTTTTTTAACTCGGAAATTTCACTTGTGTCAATATAGGTGAGCATCGCTGGATCATAGATTAGTGGAGCATAAGCATGCATTAGCACTATTTTTGAATCGTACAATTCAGCCAAAGCAACCGCATAATCAGTTGCTTTTTTGCTTGCAATCGAGAAATCAGTCGGCACTAAAATTTTTTTCATCTATGGAATTTTTGTTAAAGGACGAAATATCAATGTTAGCGGCTGTTGAGGGAAGTCAGATTGGACTATGATATTGGTCAAAATGGATAAATTTTGCAGATGGTTTTGAACTTTGAAAAAAATAGATGATCTTTGACCTCCTTAAAAAAATGAGTTATGTCTAGAGTTTGTCAGATAACAGGTAAAAGAGCGATATCAGGAAACAATGTTTCTCACGCCCACAATAAAACAAAAAGAAGATTTTATCCGAATCTTTTCGAAAAGAAATTCTTTGTAGAAGGTGAGCAAAAATGGGTGAAACTTAAAGTTTCTTCAGCTGGTTTGAAATTGATCAACAAAAAAGGCGTTGATGCTGTTTTGAAAGAAGCAGTTGCAAAAGGATTTCTTACTAAGTAATCGTTTTATAAATTATTGTGCATTGTCCCGCTGAATAGGTGGGACAATGCTTTTTTATTCCCTTCAATTGCGAACGATACTTTTCACCTTCGTTTTTCTTTTTTTTGCGCACTTCCATTCTTATACGCAATTCACTCATAGCGATACTTTACGTGGTTTTTTGTCTGCTGAACGCAGTTGTTTTGATGTGCATTATTATCATTTGCGCATAAAAGTTGATACGGTTGCACGCTCAATTTCGGGCAGCAACGAAATTTTATTTAGCACGGTGTCGCAAACTGAACGAATTCAACTGGATTTGTTCGCTAATATGACCATTGATTCAATTTTTTTTCATAGGCTTCACTTGTCTTTTCAGCGCGACGGAAATACTGTTTTTGTTGACTTTCCGGGTTATTTGATGGAAAACACACAGCAGACTATTACCGTGTTTTACCATGGTGTGCCGACAACGGCTAAAAACGCGCCTTGGGACGGCGGTTTTGTTTGGAAGAAAGATCTCAATGGAAAGCCATGGATTGGGGTGGCGTGCGAAGGTGTTGGCGCCAGTTTGTGGTGGCCTAACAAAGATCATTTGTCAGATGAGCCTGACAGCATGCGTATTAGTTGCGAGGTTCCAAAGGGCTTGATCTGCGTAGCAAATGGAAATTTGGAACGTGAAGAAAAAGCTGCCGCGTCTTCTGTCTTTCATTGGATGGTGCATTATCCTATCAATAACTATAACGTTACTTTGAACATAGCGGATTATGCTCATTTTTCTGAATATTATTTTTCGGGCAAAGACAGTATGGCCTGCGACTACTATGTTTTGCCTCAACATCTTGAAAAAGCCAAAGAACATTTTAAACAAGTTAAGCCCATGTTGGCTATTTATGAGCAGCTGTTCGGGCCTTATCCTTTTTGGAAAGATGGTTATGCTTTGGTAGAAACGCCATATTTGGGAATGGAACACCAAGGAGCCATATCTTATGGTAATAAATACATGAGAGGATATTTGGGGCAACAAATGGCGGATATTGATTTTGACTACATCATCGTGCACGAATCGGGGCACGAATACTGGGGCAATAGCGTTAGTGTTAAGGACTACGCGGATCTTTGGATACATGAGGGTTTTTGCACTTATACAGAAGCACTATATGTGGAGCAACGCTATGGATATGCAACGGCGCTGCGTTATTTACAAGGGCAATTGTTGGGAATTGATAATGACAAGGCGATTATTGGGCCTTACAATGTCAATGCGGAGGGCAGTGGTGATCGTTACAATAAGGGGGCGTGGATGCTGCATACTATAAGAAATTTAGTCAACAACGACTCGCTGTGGTTTGCAACTTTAAAAGGTGTCTGCCTCGATTTTAAATTTAAAACAGTTGATTCCAAACAAATTGAAAACTACCTGTCGCAGCATTTGGGGGTAGATTTGAGTGCGGTTTTCAATCAGTACCTGCGTGAAAAAGATTTGCCGATATTGAGCGTTGTTGTAGATGAAAAATGCCGAAAAGTTTTGTTGACAGCTCGGTTGGAAAGTGCTGTTGCTGGTTTGTTTTTGCCAATAAAATACTCCGTTGACGGTGGAAAAAATTGGCTTTTGCTCTTTGATGGAACAGCAAACAAAAATATAACGCTCACTAAGAAGGAGTACCTATTATTGCGTTTTTCAACGCATTTACTTTTGTTTAAAGTAGAAACAGAAAAGGCGGCGAAGACCTTAAAATAATATGAAAATTATTGAATTCTTTCCCCTATTTTTGACAATAGTATAATATACAAAAATGACAAAAATGCGCAATCTGGTTTTAGGTGGTTCAGGAATGATAGGATCGCACTTATGTCAGTATTTGCTGAGTACAGGAGAGGAAGTAGTTAGCTTGGATTTGACCACAGGGTTTGATTTGCGCAAAGATGACTTGACGCCCTACAGAAACGTTGACTTTGTTTGGTTTTTAGCGTGGGAAGTTGGCGGATCTAAATTTTTAACAGACCAGAATAATTTCATTTCTATCATTAAAAATAACACCCAGATTTGCGCCAATGTTTTTCAGTTTTTAGAAGACACGAAGATTCCTTTTTTATTCGCGAGCACTCAGCTTGCTGCGCCAGACAATGTATACGGAGTAACGAAGTTGTTAGGTGAAAATTGGACGAAGGCATTGGGTGGTAAAATTGTACGTTTTTGGAATGTTTACGGATGGGAAGATCCCGGCGAACGTTCGCATGTCATTACTGATATGGTGTTGAACGCACTGTCGAAAAAGCACATCCAATTGCTTACTACTGGTGAGGAAGAAAGGCAGTTTATCTTTGCTGAAGATTGCGTGCGCAACTTATATACTATAAAATCATTGACTGAAAACGAATTTGATTTGTCTGATGGGGCTTGGATTTCAATCAAAGCATTGGGCACATTAATCGCCAATAAGTTGGATGCTACTATTTCAGTTGGTTCAGTTAAGGGCTACAACAACCGCATGGATCCGAAACACAATGTGGATGCATTTCAATTTCAATACAACATTGACCTCGGTATCGATCAGGTCATTGCTGAAGGCAGAAAATACCTTTCTAAATAGTGATTTTACTTGCTCAAAGGATAATATTTATGGGAAAGAAAATATTGGTTTTGTTAAGCGCTGTGGTTTTTTTGTTTTCTTGTCAGCAAACAACTTCGTATCAAGTTGTTTTGTACAATAATGCCAGCAAAGAATTGAAAGTAAAAGTGTATGCTCCTTCAAGCCTGCAAAAGGATTCATTTGTTTTGGCAGCATTTGGACAAGTTGAGGTTTTGTATAAAAAGGAAAATGGATTGAATTCTACCTATGATTGCGCCTCCGCGCTCGATTCTGTATTTACTTACGGTGACAGTCATAAGATGAAAGTGAAGTTGAATAGTTCGCATTGGAAATACGATAATAATTCGGCATACTTGCAAGAAGAACACCGCTGTACTTTGTGGATAGGCAGCGGCGATACAATACAATAATTTCAAAAAACACAACAATGGGTCATTCTATTTTCAAAAGAAAATCACTAGATAAATTAATTGCTGAAGCAGACGATAGCGAAAAGGGTTTCAAAAGAACACTAAGTGCCGCAGGTTTAATTGCCTTAGGTATAGGCGCGGTGATTGGTGCCGGGCTGTTTGTGCGAACTGCAGCAGCTATTGCCAATAACGCAGGACCATCGGTGACTATTGGTTTTATTATCGCTGGAATTGGTTGTGCTTTGGCTGGTTTGTGTTATGCTGAATTTGCCTCAATGATTCCTATTTCTGGCAGCGCATATACTTACAGTTATGCCACGATGGGTGAATTGGTGGCTTGGATTATCGGGTGGGATTTGATTTTAGAATATGCTATTGGAGCTGCAACTGTTAGTATTGCTTGGAGTGAATATCTCAATACATTATTGGGCTATTTCACCGTGGGAGGCAAGCCACTGCACATACCTTATGCTTGGAGTCATTCGCCCTTTGAAGTACTCACCAACAGTGCTGGTGTGGAGATAGCGCATGGCATCATGAACTTACCAGCCCTTTTCATAGTGTTTGTTATTACACTTTTGCTGATTCGCGGGATGAAAGAATCGGCTTTTGTCAACGGGCTTATTGTGATTACGAAGGTAACTATTGTAATTATGGTGATTATTTTGGGATGGTCATTTATCAATCCAGCCAATCATACTCCTTACATTCCTGAACCTTCTGTTTTCAGTGACGCGCAAGGCGTATCACATAATTTTGGTGGCATCATGGGTATTTTAGGAGCAGCAGGTGTGGTGTTTTTTGCCTTTGTGGGCTTTGATGCCGTATCGACAGCTGCACAAGAAGCGAAGAATCCAAAGCGCGATATGCCGATTGGAATACTGGGTTCTTTGGCGATCTGTACGGTTTTGTATATATTATTTGCACATGTTTTGTCGGGATTGGCTTCTGTTGAAGATTTTAGAACAAGTGGCAAGGAGGCTTCGGTGGCTTTTGCCATACAAACCTACATGACAGGCTACGGTTGGCTGGGCAAATTAATTACAGTGGCTATTTTGGCGGGATTTTCTTCAGTAATTTTGGTGCTTTTAATGGGCCAGTCTAGAGTTTTCTATTCGATGAGTCGCGACGGCTTGGTTCCCAAAGTGTTTTCAGAAATACATCCTAAATTCAGAACACCGCACAAATCCAATTTGATCTTTTTTGTTTTTGTAGGATTGTTTGCAGCTTTTGTTCCCGGAGATGTTGTTGGTGATATGACGAGTATAGGGACGTTATTTGCATTTATTTTGGTGTGTGCTGGTGTTTGGATCATGCGTGTAAAGCGTCCTGACATTAAACGACAGTTCAAAACACCTTTGGTTCCATTGGTTCCTATTTTAGGGATGGTGGTTTGTGGTGCGATGATATTTGGATTGGGTTGGACCAATTGGATTCGCCTTTTGATATGGATGGCCATTGGTATTGTGGTGTATTTTGCATACAGCAAAAAGCACAGTAAACTCAATGACGATTCTGCTGAGGAGAAATAGGGCTTGCTTGCAAGTTCAATTATTTTTGTTATTTTGGTAAAATATTAATCAATTAAATGGTTAAAAAATTATCAATATGAATTTCTTCTCTTCCAATCTCAAAGTATTGCGCAAGCGCAAAAAGCATTCGCAAGAAGACATGGCTGAACAAATCGGCATCACCCGATCTAGTCAAAGTGCCTATGAAATAGGCAATGCGGAACCAAATTTTGATACTTTATTGAAGATGTCGAAGTTCTTCAATTTTCCTATTGATATTTTACTAAAAGAAGATTTATCAACCTATTCGGAATTGCGTTTACTGAACATTGAAAACGGCTACGAAATTGATATTACTGGCCGGCAGTTGCGTGTGTTAACTTCTACTGTTGATGCAAACAATGAAGAAAATATTGAGTTGGTTTCGGTGAGCGCAAAGGCGGGTTATACTGTGGGTTATTCTGATCCTGAGTACATAAAAGTATTGCCAACTTTTCAATTGCCTTTTCTTTCCAAACAAAAAAAGTACAGAACTTTTCCTATTAACGGTGATTCTATGCCTCCCGTGTCGCATGGGTCATACGTCACAGGAGAATTTATTCAAAACTGGGAGTTTATTCAATCTGGATACCCTTATGTTATCATTACAAAAGACGATGGCATAGTTTTTAAAGTAGCATACAATCACATCAAGGATAAAAAAACTTTGCTGCTTTGTTCAACCAATCCTGACTACCAGCCGTATGAGATATCAATAGCTGAAGTATTAGAAGTATGGAAGTTTACAAACTACATCAGTTCGCAATTACCAGAGCCGAATTTGTCGAGAGACAAACTCGCCGAAACGGTGCTGCAACTTCAAAAAGATATGGCTTATTTGAAAACCAAAGCGTGATCACTATGCACGCGTTAAGTCGTGCGGTTTGAAATTCCCAATCTCCATATTGTTTTTCATAATAGTGGGCTATTGCAGTGCCCAAAAGCACACCATTAGTGGATATGTTTACGATATGCGAACTAGGGAAAGCATTATCGGCGTTTCGGTTGCCGAAGTGCACAGCGGAAGTAATCTAATAACCAATGCCTATGGTTTTTATTCACTAACGCTGAGCGGCGATAGCGCAATGCTGTTATACAGTTTTTCTGGTTTTGAAACAATGGTACTGCCTTTGCGCCTAATAAAAGATACGGTGCTTTCGGTTTTTATTTCGCCTTCTGTTGTCAAGTTGGAACAAATAAAAATCACTGGCTCAAAAAGAAATGAAGCAGAAAAGGCGACAGCTGCCACCACGAGTGAAATTAAAATTGATCCAAAGAACTTAACGTCAATTCCCTCTTTCGCCGGGGAAGCCGATCCGCTCAAAGTATTGCAGTTAATGCCAGGTGTGCAGCGCGGCCAAGAAGGTACAAATGGCATGTTTATTCGAGGTGGAACAATTGATCAAAATTTAATATTATTAGACGATGCGCCAGTATACAATGCTGGGCATCTACTTGGTTTTTTTTCAGTGTTTAATAACGATGCGTTGAAAGATGTGAAATTGATTAAAGGTGGATTTGATGCTGAATATGGAGGTCGCTTATCTTCTGTAGTCGATATAAGAATGGACGATGGAAATATGAAAAATCATCAAGTGGAGGGAAGCTTGGGAATGTTGTCAACCCGTTTAACCGTTCAGGGACCTATAAAAAAAGACACGATTTCGTACATGTTTGGCGCGCGACGCTCCTACATTGATCAATTGTCAAAATGGCTGGGTTTTCCTGTTCCTTATTACTTCTATGACTTGAATGGTAAAATCAATTGGAAAGTAAATGCAAAAACAAGAATATATTTGAGCGCTTATTTTGGCAATGACATCCTCAACATAGATAAAAGTTTGCGGCAGCAATATGGAGATGTTTCCGGCTTTGGTTTTAATTTGCTTAACTCTACAGCTACTTTACGAATTAATCGCGAACACAACTCAAAATTATTCGCTAATTATTCACTATTTCATACTCAATTTGGGTATGATGTGAATGGATCATTTTTAGGTAATTCTATTTTGGTGCGCTCGACCATTAGTGATTGGGCCATTAAAGCCGACTATTCGTATTACCATAGTTCTGCTCATTTGTTCAAGTTTGGATTCACAGCAGTGCAACATTTATTTATTCCCAATTTCATTAGCACTGCTGGTGAAATTACAGAGTTTATTAAGAGTCGAAATCCACCTCCCATTTTCATGACGGAGTACGCATTGTACGTTTCAGATCAATACAAAGTCAATGCTAAATTGATGCTGAATTTTGGTGCGCGTTTGTCGGGTGCTCTTGTGCAAAACACATCTTATGTAGGTTTGGAGCCGAGATTTTCGGCCTCGTACGCTTTGAAGAAAAATTTATATTGGAAAAGCAGTTATTCACGTATGCGACAATACATGCATTTGGTGTCGAGCTCCACCGTTAGTTTGCCAACTGACTTGTGGTACCCAGTCACCAATGTAGTGAAGCCTTTGGTTTCTGATCAATTTGCGAGTGGCTTTGAATTGGCATTACCAAAAATAAGAAGCAAAGTGACTGTTGAGGGGTATTTTAAGGAAATGCGCAACCTAATCGAATTTAAAGAGGGCGCACAAATACTGTTGAATGATAATTTTGAAAAGGAGTTGTTGGTGGGGACGGGGCAAGCCTATGGAATGGAAATTCTTTTTCAGCGTTTTGCTGGAAAATGGTCGGGCTGGTTGGCTTATACGTTATCGTGGTCAACAAGACAGTTTGATGGATTGAATGGCAATAAAAGCTATTATGCTAAATTTGACCGACGTCACGATTTGTCAATTGTACTGAACTACAATGCAACGAAAAACTGGCAATTCTCAGCTGTGTGGGTATATATGACTGGTGCGCGTTTTACGCCACAGGTTGGCCAGTATTTGATGCCCAACGCCTCGCTAACGAGTGTTGATGTGTTGCCCATATATACGTCGCGAAATGCAGTGACCATGTCACCAACTCACCGGCTTGATCTATGCGCTACTTGGTCTTCTGCTCTCGGTAAAAAACTTCATTTCGACTTTGTTTTTGGTGTATATAACGTGTACAACAGAGCGAGTCCATTTTTAGTGGAAATAGCACGATCCACAAATGGCTCAATGGTATACCAGCAGCCTGGGTTATTTGGAACGGTGCCCTATTTTTCTTTTAATTTTAAATTATGAAACAGCGCATCGCTTTATTTCATTTTTTGCTAATTATTTTGGCGTTAGATTCTTGTCGCCCTGCTCCGCTTGATATTGACATACAGCCGAATCCTCCTGGCCTTGTGGTCGCTTCGCAAATCATTCCTTCTACTGCGATGGCAGTACTTTTAACGCGAAGTTTTTCTGCTTTGGAGAATGGTACTTTTGTTAAAGGCACGGGGGAAGTTGCTCCTGGTTTTTTAGAAAAATTAATCGTGAAAGGCGCGTTTGTTACCGTAAGTTATGTTGGTGTTACCGATACTTTGTTTCCGGTAGATACCATTCCAGGTTTATATGTGAGCGTTAATACCTTGCAAATCCCATATCAAACATACACTCTTAAGGCATATGATCCACAATCAAATGAAAGTGTTGAGGCGCAAACACAAATGTTGCCTGCTGTGAAATTTGACAGTATTTATCCTACCGCGAAAAGTGATACAAGTGTTTCGTTGAAATTGAGGTTTTACGACCCGCCGGGACACAACTGGTACCTGATGAATGTGTATCGCGCCAAAACTAAAATAGGGGCGGCAAATTTAGACATCAATTCGGTGCCTTTCACTGTTGGGAAAAATCAATTGTTAAAGTCGCAGTTGATTACCGATTATGTTTACAACACGGCTTTAATTGAAATCACTGCAATCATTAAGGGAATATTGCCAACTGATACAATTGGCGTCACATTTTCAAACATTACTGAAGGTCACTTTTTGTTTTTGAGTGCACAGAATAGTAGCGGGGATTTGTTTGGACAATTTTTTCATGAACCCGTAAATATCCCCACCAATGTTAAAAATGGATATGGTTATTTTAGTGCATCGGATCCTGATGTGAAAGTGATTGACCTTAACCAATATTAGTTTTTCGCGGGGCTTGTGTGATCTTTTGAATTAACCCCAGCCTGGACAAGCCATTCTTTTGGGTTTTTTGTTTTGAATGCGACATTGAAAGGTGTAGCCAATAGCAATTTCATGAGAACCAACCGATGCAACGCTCAAATTGGATAGTGTTGCGTCGTAGCTATAGCCTACTCTGAAGTGTTTGGTTTGAATCGCTATGCTGGCAATGATAGCGTCACGTGTTCTGTACCAGAGCCCTCCTGTTAGCGCACCTTTCTTTACGAAAACGCCCAAGTTCAATTCGTTAAAATCTCGTTGTTGCTGGTAAATGATTTGTGGGGAGATGTATGAATTCAAATGTCTGGCCCCACGTCCACGTTCCAATGGTATATTTACGCCCATATGAGCAGTGTATTTTCTCGGCAAAAGAGCGCTTTTGCCTATGAGTGACTGCTCTGGCTCAAATAAATGGTGCGCTGAAAATCCTGCTTGCAAGTACTTTCCGTATAAAATTGCTCCTGTAGAGAAATCAGCATAACTTTTGGTTGTTGTGGCAACTGCTTCTCCAACGTTGTTACTGATGCCTTTTACAGGATCAATCCTATCTCAAAAATAAAATTCTGACCATTTACTGTTTTTTGTTCGACGTCGGCTTGCATAGCAAAACTGAACGAATAATCTCTATTGAGGTCTTTTATGTACGAATAAATTACACCTACCCGATTGGTAATGATAGTGCCTTGTCCTGCATTATCAGAACTGATGAGTATTCCCATTCCTCCGTTTAACGCTGAGGAATGCTGATCGTATGACGCACTGGTTGTCACAAATTGTCCGCTTAATTGTGGCCATTGGTCTCTAAAATTGAGATTTATTCTACCGCAGCCATTTGTGCCAGCAAATGCGGGATTTAGATAAAGCGGATTGGCATAGAATTGACTAAATTGAGGATCCTGTGCCTGGGTGGAGATGGCAGTCAATGCTAGCGCAAGCCACAGTAATAGCAGTTTTTCCATGGTGGTGAAAATTTAAGTTTAATGAGGCCTATAGGAAGCTCGCCTTATTTTGCCCTTTTTATTACGTAGCGCATCGTCAATTGATGCGACGCGTAAAGTTGATTTGAACTACTGTAGTTAAATGGAATAGTTGATAATCCGTAACTGTAAGTCAGTCGCAAATTGTCGCCGGAATAACCCAAGCTAAACAGCATGGCGTCAGCAGTAGAGAAACTTGCGCCAGCGAGCACGTGCTTGTATTTTACAATGTTGCTCATCCAAAGTTTGTTGTACAAGCCCTGTTTTCTGTAGCTAATGCTAGGCGAGTAAACCCAGTCTGATTTAGCGTTTTTACGAATATCAGTCCCTAATTGGGCGGTCAATTTTAGAGGCACGTATATCTTTTGATCGAAGTGCTCATCGTTGTATGATGGATTGAACATGTTGTCGAAAGCTACACCTCCGTAGACTCTTTTGCCATTAAATAAGATACCAGCGCCAATTGTATTGATCATAATTTGACTTGATTCCGTATTTTCAGGAATAAATGCAGTAGAAGCAAACAGTGTTCCGGTGCGAGGGTCGAAGGCATCGCCAGCCGACAATTGGTTCCAGTTAATTGTTCTGTTGTTGAGGTTGTATCTCACAGAAGGTTCGATGGACCATTTGCCTACTTTGATTTTCGGAGAATAAACGAAAGTAAAATTATTGGCATTCATTTGATTGTTGCCAATGATGTCATTGGAGTATAAAATGGCCACGCCACCCTTGAGTTTTTTCACATAAGTGTCTATCGAAACAGTGTTTGTGAGACATGAAGCAGATAGCACCTCTGGCCATTCGCTGCGCGCCAGATATTTGATGCGAATACCGTCTGTGTTGCCTGCAAAAGAAGGGTTCTCTTGGATTGGAGAAACTCCGCCATACAAAGCAAAAGGATCACCTAAATTCACTAATTCTAGTCCACCTTTTTGATTCATTTCATTTGCCGCCAGATCAGGTTGCAAAGCAATAAAACGATCGTCATCTGCTATAGTATTTTTGCCAACCGTATTGATAAAGCTAAAGAATACAGTGTTTTCTGATGCGGCTATTGCGTCATTTTGCAGCGTTGATTGCGCGTCATCGTTTGATGCCTGCACGGCAAAATTGCTTTGCTTTAACTTGTGATTGTGCAAAATAGTAGCTGTGTTCGCGACACTATTTTTGCTGCGCTCGTATTGATCGTGTGTGTTGTTGTTGTTGTTGTTGTTGTTGTTGTTGTTGTTTGTAATTAAGCTTGCGCCAGATTGGGCCGCTGCAGCATTTTTATCAATTGTTGTCTTTATTGTCGAGTTCACTTCATTTTTTCTTGTTGTTTCATTGCCATTAACGACTTTTTGATCACTTGATCCTGGAGCTAATTTGAGGTATACGGCATAGCTGAAGAAAGACAATAAAATTAAAATTAATGAACTAGCGCTCCATTTCAACCAGGTAGCGGGAGCAGTTTCTTCTTTAGCCAAAAGGCTGTCAACATTTTTGAATTGCAAATGATCGTCTTGTACATAACTATTGCCCCACGCTTGAAAATCCTTCAAGTATGAAGGATTTGTGCTGACGAACTGATCCACCGCTGATCTTTCCTGCCCCGACAGGTTGCCCTCGAAATAGTCGAAGAAAACCTGATCCATATTGTTCTTGTCTATCATATTAAATTACTTATGTCCTTAATCTGATCTTTCATTTTTTGTCTCGCCCTAAATAAATACACTTTTACCTGTGATTCATTGAGTTTAAGCATTTCACCAATTTCCTCGTAACTATAGCCCTCCATATCGCGCAAGAGTAAAATTGAGCCTTGTATTTCAGGAAGTGTTTTAAGGCACCTGTCAATTACCTCTTTAAGTTCAAAGTTGGTGCTGTTGCTATTTTCGGAAGGTTCTAAATAACTTGATCCTTCTATCGATTGCATTCTACTGTGCTTCTTAACAAAGTTAATCAGCGCGTTGTGTGCAGTAGTGAACAGCCATGACTTTGCTTTTTCAACTTCAACATTTTCCCGGTGTTGCCATAATTTCATGAACGCATCTTGCACAATGTCATTCGCATCATCTTCATCGCGAAGTGATTTGAATACATATCCGTAAAGCCTATGGCTTAAGGATAGCACAGCTTTATTATATTCCTGTGTTGTCAATGCTTTCCGTTATTACCCTTAGATTTTACAGCTTGAGGCTAGAACAATCTGTCAGGTATTATGTTACAATGTCTTTGAAAATAAACTATTTCCCTAGTAAAGTACGCTCAAATTAATGAATAAACAGAAAACGTCAAAGCACAAAGTGAAGTGCTTTGTGCTTTGACGATCAAAATATTTTGTTTTTACTGAGCGACTGCAGACTTGCGAGACAGCGCGGAGGTACAGAACCAGCCGATTGGACTAATGCCGTCGCCGCTGATTTTACTGATGTTGGTGCTAACGTTGGCTGGTGGTGTAGCAAACAATCCTCCATTGGTCATTTGCGTTTGCGCCTCCCCAAAAAACTGCCAGGTATCAGCGGTGATCGACAAAACTTCTACTTTAACAGTTTGTCCAAGGAGGTAAGGGTTTGATCTTTTGTTGATGCCCGCTCTAACCGGAACTATGAACTGAAATCCATCGGCGCCAGGTGCAAATATGGCTCCATTTATTGAAACGAGCAGTGAGGAAGGGTCGGAGAATAAAGTGTCGTTTCTATAATATTTGACCCAGTAATAGTCGTCTTGTTTCTTAAAATCTGTTGCGAAAAACTGAGCGACATACCCATTTTGTTTTCCAGATACATCTATGTTGGGCGTAAAGGTCAAACTATCTACAGGTGGTACAGGGTTCACTTTAGACGACGAAGTATAATTGGATCCCAAATAAGAGATATTTAAAGTGTAGCTCAAGCCTGTTTTGCAAAGCGTGTCAGTAGGGTTTCCTGGCCACGTATAAGCGCCAATATTGTTATTGTCTACAAAGGAAAAAGTATCGCCTTGTGATGAAATAACTTTAAGCACAGCGCCAATGGCGGGTGGAGGGGTGGTGTTGTCGAAGTAGGGCTGTGTCACTGAAAGATGAATGGTTTGAGGGCCCGCTTCGTTGGTGAGGAAGCCGTCAACAACCAATTGTTTTTTTCCTTCAGAGAGATCAACAGAAATTACTTTTTCACAAGAAGTAAAAAAAAGTAGGATTGCGGAAATGTATAGTGCTATTTTCATAAACTAAAAATTGAAGTTGTAAGACACTGATGGTATAGCTGTGCCAATAATGGTATATCGGATTGCTTGTGTTTTTGTGGCGTCGTTAGGATCGGCTTGAAAGTAAATGGTAAAAGCATTTTCACGCGCATAAACATTGTATACAGAGAACACCCATTCCCCATAAAACTTTCTGTTTTCTTTCACTTTTGGTTTTAAAGTAACCGAAAGGTCGAGGCGGTGATAAGGAGTTACTCTGAAGTTATTTCGGGCGTCATTTTCAGTGTTTGGAATGATGTAGCCCTGCACAACGTATCTGCTGTTGGGAAAGGTTGATGGCACTCCTGTTGAATAAACAAAGTTGGCAGCCACGTCGATTCTTTTTGTTAATGCGTAAGCTAAGATCAAGTTGAAATTGTGTGTTTTATCATAGCGGGTGGGGTACCAGTTGCTTTGGTTGATGCTTGCCACTTTTCTTTCAGAGCGCGACAGGGTATAGCTGGCCCAGCCGGTGAAGCGTCCTTCACTTTTTTTAGCGTACAATTCTAAACCATAGGATCGGCCATTGCCACCAAGTAAATCGCCTTCAAATTTTTCATTGAGTAGCAAAGAGGCATTTTTGATGTAATCCAATTGATTTTGCATCCATTTGTAATACACTTCAGCGGACACTTCAATTACATGTTTTTCGCCGAAATTTCTAAAATAGCCCATTGCGGCTTGGTCGGCAAGTTGCGGTTTAATGTTGTTGGTGCTGATGGTCCACATGTCGAGTGGTGTTGATGCAGCTGTGTTTGAAAGCAAATGAATGTACTGTGCCATTCTATTGTAACTAGCTTTGATAGAGCTTTTGTCATTGATGTCATATTTTACTGACAAGCGTGGTTCAGGGTTAAAATACGAAGTGATGAGGTCACCATTTTTATGGTCGGTAGTGCCTTCCAATGGCTTGGCGATTCCGGCTGTAGTGTCGCCATAGTTGTAGCTTTTGCCTGGGCCCAAAAATAAGTACCCTGAATAGCGTAAGCCATAATTGACAATCAATTTTGTGCCGATTTTTTGCTCGTTCTCTAAGTATAAGCCAGACTCTAACGCATATTTGTCAGCAAGAGTAATAGTGCTGCTTTGTCCCGAAGATGAAAAAGTTGCTGTTCCCGGTTTAATGTTGTGCAGTGTACTTTGTAAGCCGAATTTTAAAGTGTTTTTCGTGTTGAGATAGTAGGTTACTTCAGGTTTTACAGCGTAGTTGATGATGTTGGAGTTCCAGTGAAAGCCATTAGCGTCAGTGGCTCCGGCGTCTAATCGGTAGTCGTAATTGCTGTAATAGGTGGTCATGTTCATGAACATTTTTTCATTGAACAAGTGATTCCATCTCAATGTTGTCGTTGCATTTCCCCAATTGAATCCAAAGGCAGAAGTTCCAAATACATCGCGGCCCATGTAGGCTGATAGGTATATTTTGTTTTTCTCGTTGATTTCCCAATTTGCTTTTGCGGTGAGGTCGTAAAAATAAAATTTAGCGTCTTTTAAACTTGTCGGTAAAAATGGTTTTGCCAAAACATCAATGTAGGATCGGCGCGCCGCTACAATAAAAGAAGCTTTGTTTTTAATGATAGGTCCTTCTATAGCGAGGCGACTAAAAATTAGTCCGAGTCCGCCCGAAGCTTGAAATTTTTTCTTGTTTCCGTCTTTCATTCTCACGTCAAGTAGTGAAGAAAGTCGACCTCCATACTGCGAGGAAATTCCTCCTTTAACCAGTTTAACACTTTTAACGGCATCAGGATTGAACACGGAAAAGAAGCCAAAAAGATGCGAGGAATTGAACACAGGAGCTTCATCCAAGAGAATTAAGTTTTGATCTATATTTCCTCCGCGCACATTAAAACCTGTAGCGCCTTCGCCAACGGTAGATACTCCTGGCAGTGTTTGTATGCTTCTGATAACATCAGGTTCTCCTAATAAAGCGGGCATTTTTTGTATGGCTTTAATGTCCAGCTGGATGGTGCTCATGTCAATTTTCTTGACATTGTCGGTTTTTCTTTTGACGGTTATTTTAATTTCTTCAACCTTGGTTGCTTTGCGCTGCATGTCAACTTTTAGCTTAATATCCTGCATGAGTTCCACTTTTTGTTCTGCATCGGCAAAACCACTGATGGAGAATATAAGAGTGTAGCTTCCTTTGGGCAAGCTGATGGAGAAAAATCCGTAATCATTAGTAGTGATGGAAGCGCCTGTTTCTTGAACCTGAATACTTGCACCAATTATTTCTTCACCATCTTCAGGGCTTCGGACATATCCGCTAACAGTGAATTTTTCTTGGGCGAAAGAAAATAGTGTAGACA
The DNA here is from genome assembly GCA_947444925.1 of Flavobacteriales bacterium. Lineage (GTDB taxonomy): Bacteria > Bacteroidota > Bacteroidia > Flavobacteriales_C > JAHEZL01. The sequence continues at coordinate 47,901 of CANFBW010000003.1, forward strand.
GGAGGAAGAAGGAGAGTAGTGTTTTTCGCATTTCTAGTAGGATTGATTCTGGAAACAAAGATATAACTCGATCGTTTATATGCAACCTAAATTAGGTCAGCGAACAGCGAGCATCGGTCAATGGTATTTCAATGTCGTTTAATAACTTGTGCAAAAAAATATACGATTAAGAAGATAGACCCGTTGTATTTGTTTTATTTTTAAACCCAATCTAAAAAAACCTAACATGGAACAGAAAGAAGAATCAACAAAAAAGAAAGCTATACCAATAATAGGACTATTGCTGCTTTTGTCAATCGCGGGAAACGTCTTTTTGTTTTTCAATAAGCAAGTTGTTGTTGCCGAAAAAGAAGATAAATTGGAGGAGGTAATTGCCGTTCGCGATTCTGTGCAAAAAATATACAACGATGCTTCTGAGGAGAGTGCGCGACTGAAAGGAGATAATACTAAATTAAATACGGTTTTGTCGGAGAGAGATTTAGAAGTGGAAGCGAGTAAAAAACGCATCGACGAATTTGTGCGTACCATCAAAGACAAAGATGAATTGATCAGAAGAATTAAAGCGGAGAAAAATTCGATGAAAAAGAAAACTTCAGAATATGAAGAACGCATTGATCAGTTGTTGTTAGAGAACAAAGAACTAACAAAGAAAAAACAAGAATTGGAAGAGGAGTTGAATGATGTTTCATCCGAGAGAGACCACTTTAAAACACAAGCCAACATTGGTGCTAAATTGAAGGCTGAATACTTGCAAACAAAAGCATACAGATCTCGATTGTTTGGCGATGGCGAAAAGGTGACTAGCATGGCGAAGAGAACCAAAAAAATCGATGTTTGTTTTAGTGTTTTGAAAAATGAAATAGCTGCCAATGGAGCTAAAACTGTTTATTTGCGAATCATTGCTCCAAGTGGAGATGTGATGGGTAATGCTGGTATTGCATCTGGGCAATTTACCAGTCCTGAAAGTAAAAAAGAGTTGAAATATTCTTCTAAAAGAGAATTCACTTATACTGGTGGCCAGCAAGATATTTGTCTTTCTTACGAAGAAGAAAAAGACAAGATGTTTATGGTGGGTGAATACAGCATAGAAGTATATGTTGACAAAATGCTGAGTTCGAAAACAAAATTTTCGCTGAAATAGTCGCGAAGCAAAAAAACAAAAGGCCCCTCAAATGGGGCCTTTTTTATGATGTTAAAAGTAAAAAAAATATCATTTAGCTACCAAGGAAAAGCCATACTAAAAAACATTTCATTTGAAGTGCAAAAGGGGCATGTATTGGGTTTGCTTGGCCGAACAGGCGTGGGGAAAACCACGTTGTTAAAGGTGATAAAAGGACTGATAGATGCCGACAGCGGTGAAGTGTTTTACAAAGGAGAAAAAATATTGGGGCCTAAAGATGTATTGGTGGCTGGTCATGGTGAAATACAAATTGTGAATCAGGATTTTCAACTTTTTGAAAAGCTCTCCATTTTTGACAACATCAAACATTTACTCATACAATTTGAAGTGGATTACCAGCACAAAAGAACCACGCAAATATTGAAGTTGTGCAACCTTTTTAAATTTAAAGATCGTTTTCCTAGGGAGTTGTCAGGTGGTCAGCAGCAATTGATTGCTATAGCACGCGCTTTGGCTAAGGAGCCCGAATTGATACTGCTGGATGAACCTTTTAGTCACTTGGATAATATTTCTAAAAAAGAAGTGAAGGCCGTCTTGCAGCGCATCAAAGAAGCGTATCAAACAACTTTTGTGTTTGTGACGCATGACCACAATGAAGCACTGGCTTTAAGCGATGAGCTAATGGTACTCGATAAAGGTAAAATTGTTCAAAAGGGTAAGCCGTCTTTCGTATTTGAAAATCCTAAAAACAAAGTAGTGGCAGGTTTGCTAGGCAAGGAATATTTGCCCAAGACATAAGGCATTTACTTGGGTACTGTAAATGAATTGTACTTCAATTGATGGGCGGCTGGCACAAATATTTGTTGTATCGTTCAAAATTCAAGTCTTGAATTTAAATGCGTAATCTTATATGAAGATATTTTATATTTACACTTCCAATTGTCTTTTGTGAACCAAAATTTTGCAACCATAAAATGATTAAAGCATTTGCATATAGTATTGTTGTTATGATGCTTTTTGTATTGCTTGAATTGGCGGTGAGTAGAGCGTTGAAAAAGAAAGTTTTTGAATTCTTTGACACATTGTGCAATTTGGCTTGCGGGATTTTGGAACGTACCTTTTTTTTACTTTTCGCTGTATTGTATTACACCTCCTTTAAATTCATGTACGATCATTTTGGGCTCTTTTCAATCGCCATTAATTGGTGGAGTGTGCTATTGCTATTTGTTGCAGTTGATTTTTTGTGGTATTGGTACCATCGTGCTGGACATGAGATCAATATTTTGTGGGCCGCTCATATCACACATCACCAAAGTGAAGAGTATAATTTGTCGCTTTCATTTCGTGTGTCGGCAATTCAATTGATAATAAGAATGTTTTTTTGGTTGTGGCTGCCTATTATTGGCTTTGATCCTGCTTTAACCACCTTGATCATTGGCATCAATGCTGCATATCAATTTTTCATTCATACCCGCTTGATTGGTAAACTTGGGTTCTTAGAAAATATACTCGTTACTCCTTCGCACCATCGTGTACACCATGGAAAAAATGAACAATACATCGATAAGAATTATGGTGGAATTTTTATTATTTGGGATAAATTGTTTGGCACATTTACTTCTGAAAAAGAAGAGGTGGCTTATGGGATAACAAAGCCAATGAGCAGTAAAAATCCTATGAAGGCATGGTTTCATTACTATTTTGATTTGATAGGCGCGGCGAAACAAGTGGTAGGATGGAAAAATAAACTACGGATAATGCTTGCGGGTCCTGAAGTTATGGCATCGTATTACGATAGTTTAGCAAAGGAAAGTACTATAAATACTCAAAGTAGTGGAGCTTTGAAATACTATTTACTGTTGCAGTTTTCATTGTTGTTTGTCGCTTTCTTTTTTGTTTACTATTACCACGATGTGATGTCTAAAAACAGTACTATAATCAGCGCTTCGTTTGTGATTTATTCGGCCTTGAGCTTGGGCTTTATTTTAGATAGAAATCGTTTTTCATTTTGGATGGAAGCAATGAGGCTATTGTGTATGTCAATATGTGTTTTTATTGTATTGCAAGGACTTCATGTGCAATATTATATGGTTGTGGCCATTGTCCCGCTTTTGCTTTTTTTGCCTTGGATAGGAAAGAGAAAAGCATTGTTTAACAAAATCTCTTGAGCCAATCGCTGAATTTTTGTGTGCATTAAAAGTCTTTTGATGCAATCTCATCAAGATATTATGTGCGCTAGAAATTGTGTGAGATGAATTCTCTTTTTTATTATCTTGATTGTCATTCGTCTTCAACAACAATCCTCAGCATATTGCGGAGTTTTCTGTTGTAGGTTTCGAGCAGCCAATTGAAGTAATTGGTGCTTGATTTTGTAAGGCAAGAAGTATATAATTTGATTCTGTTTTTGATGCTGTCTTGCAACAATGTTTGCATCTCTTTTGCCTCCTCAAAATTTTTCGCATTTAAGCGAATGATGTCGGCGTGATTTTGAATACAATCATCAATGATTCTATTGGGTTTGATGCCGGTGCTGACGTATTCTTCGTACAAATCAACTACGGGGAAAGAAAGTAGGTCAACCGAATTTGAAAATCTGCTTCTTATTTCATCGGGCATGTAGTAGGTGAGTTCCCGTTGGCGTTCAATTTCGTCGAAATATTCTTGTTCTAAATATTTATCGGGGTGGGCAAAAACGTCAACCCAGTCAATTTCCATTTCCCACAAACCAAATCGGTGTACGTTATTTCCCAAATCGAGAATGGTGAAATTCTTTTTAGTTGGAGTTACTCTTGATCCTCTACCTATCATTTGGTGGTAAAGAGTAAGTGATCTCGTTGCTCTGTTCACTACAATCACTTCAACAGAAGGCTCGTCAAAACCAGTAGTTAAAATACCAACTGATGTTAGCACTGCACCTGGTGTGGTTCTAAACCAAGTCAATACTTCTCTTCTTTCTTTTTCGCCAAATGTACTGTCGAGGTGCTTTACATTGGTGATTCCAGCTTCCTTAAAGAAGTCGTAGACCAACCATGATACTTGAATACCCGGATTAAATATCAATGTTTTTTTTCCTAAGGCTTTTTCTTTGTAGGCACTGATCAACTTGAATTGCATGTCGTAGCCGGAATACAATTTTTCAGAAGAACTCACGGTATAGTCGCCGTTGATACCCACTTTTAAAGATCCTAAGTTTACATCATAGGTGTAGGTTGATGGCTCACAGAGGTACCCATCAGCAATCAATGAGTTGATGGAGTCGCCTGTAATGAGTTCGCTGTAATTGTCTTTCAGCGGCAAGCTTTTGTTTGAACTTAAAGGAGTTGCGGTAACACCTAGTAAAATACTGTTTCTGAAATATTGAAATATTTTCCTAAAAGAGTTGTTGTGGGCTTCATCAATAATCACCAATCCGATGTTGCCGATGAAATTGTCGTCTTCCATCAAGCGGTTGTTGAGTGTTTCCACCATGGCTACAAAACAGTTGTAATCATTTTGGTTTTCAATTTTACGAATATCGCTATTGATGATGAAGTTTTTGACATTGATGTCTTTGAGTCGTGCCGACGTTTGTTCTAGCAACTCCACACGGTGGGTCAAAATGAGCACCCGTTTGTTTTTAACGTTGTTGAAGTACCTTGCTATCTCTGAAAAGATAATAGTTTTGCCACCACCCGTGGGCAATTGGTACAATAGCTTAAAGTCGTCGGGACGCTGATTTAGCTTCTCTACAATTTGATTGATGGCTTTTTCCTGATAGGGATAAAGTTTTCTTTCTTCTGTCTTTTGTGGAATCTCCGAGTTGATCATTAATAACCGTTAATTTGCAAAAGTAGCAGGTTAATTACAGTAATCCCAACAAAGCGGAAATTAAAATTGCAAAGGAATGTCGCCACTAAGTTTTATTTTGTTGAAGGTTGGTGTAAACTGCACTGAATCAATGAGTGTGGTGTCATTGACAAAAACCATCATCACGTATTTTTTGTTGTTGCTGAAATCAAATTTGGTGCTGTCGCTAAATTGTGCCTCAATTAGGTAAGGCAACTTACGGTCTTTTTGCAAATGCGTGGCGAACCACACTTTTATTTTTCCTGAATTTTCAGAAAGCGTGGCTTGGTATGGCGCGTAAGTGCTGTCGGTGATATGAATGCTTTGTGTGCTACCTGTCGCAGCATATTGGTCGGAATTATAGGTGATGGTCGCGTCAAATTTGGCGGGTACCTCAAGCAGGTACCAAACTTTATAGATATTGCTGCCCTGGTCTTTTTCGCAAGATGACAACAAAGACAATAGCAATAACATCATTGATGCTGCGCACAATCTGATATTCCTTTTCTTGTTGCTTGTCATTGTCGTTTAACGTTTTTTCATTCGTTCTATTTCCCTAGTCGCATCTTTCTTCTTAAGATCTTCTCTTTTGTCGTATGTTTTTTTTCCTTGTGCCAATGCTATTTCCAGCTTGGCCCATTTGTTTTTGGCGATAAATATTTTGAGAGGGATGATGGTTAAGCCCTTTTCTTTTACCTTTTTATGGAGTTTGTCGAGTTCTCTTCTTTCGAGCAATAATTTGCGGTCTCTTTTTTCTTCGTGGTTGAATTGTCCCGCATTTTTATAAATTCCAATATGCAGTCCAATCACATACAATTCATCGCCTACAAATGTGCAGTAAGCTTCAGTGAGTCCAGCTTTGCCATCTCTAATTGATTTGATTTCTGTGCCCAACAGTTGCATGCCTGCCACGAATTTATCGAGCACCTCATATTCAAATGTAGCGCGTTTGTTTTTTATGTTGATGGGCTGTTCCGACATGCTGGAAAGTTACAATTATTTTGGCGCAAATCTATAGATGAAATAGGCTACCACGCTAAAGAATAAGTTGGGCAACCAAACGGCAAACACAGATGGTAAACTAGTGTTGGTCGCAAAAACCTCGCCCACGCGTGATAGGAAAACGTAAATTAAACCGAGGCTAATTCCATAAACCAGATGCATGCCCAGTCCGCCTTTTATTTTGCGCGCCGATATGCAAACGCCTATGATGGTGAGGATGAGTATGGAAAAAGGAATGGCTGTTCGTTTGTGCAGCTCTAACTCGTATCGCTTTACAAAGCCTGATCCTTTTTGTTTTTCTTCTTCGATGAATTTGGTCATCTCGAAATAGTTCATTGTTGCGATAAGATTGGGCTTGTCGCTGAAGTCGGCCGGATGAAAACTCAAAACAGTGTCTTTGCTATTGCCGTATTCAAAGGTTTCGTTGAGGCCGTCGATGGTTCTAATGCGCCAGTTTTTTGCCGACCATTTTCCGCTTGTCGTGTCCCACACCAAACGTTCTGCCTTAAACTGACTGATCAATTGACCGTTCTTCAATTGGTCTAAGCCGAAATTGTATCCTGTTTTGCTAATCACGCCATAGTTGCTGATGTACAGGAATAAGTCGGGTTTCAATTTGCGGTGTATGTTAACGCCTGGATCAATATGACCTGTATCGTGGTAGTATTTGTTTTCAAAATCGAGTTTGCGCAAGTTGGTAATCGGAATCAAAAAATGATTGATGAAAATCGACAGTATCAGCAACATCACAGCTGAAATAAGGTAGGGGCGTAGCAGTCGATTGAAGCTAATGCCTGAACTGAGTATGGCAACAATTTCGTTGTTGCTGGCAAGTTTTGAGGTGAAGAAGATGACAGCTAAAAATACAATGAGAGCGTTCAGCATACTGTAAAGCCACGGAATAAAAGTACAGTAGTAATCGAAAACGATCGCTTTTAAAGGTGCTTCTCGGTCGAGAAAGTCATCTATTTTTTCGGAAATATCAAAGACGATGGTGATCAAGATGAAAATCGCGATAATGAAAAAGAAAGTTCCAAGAAATTTCTTAATGATGTATACGTCGAGTTTCTTCATCGTTTACAAGCGTACTACCAATTGTTTAACCATTTTTTCTTTCCATGGGTGAAAGGTACCGGCAATAATTTGCCGGCGCGCTTCTTTGACCAGCCACAAGTAAAATGCTAAATTGTGGATGCTGCCAATTTGCTTGCCCAAAATTTCATCACTTGCAAATAAATGTCGCACATAGGCTTTGCTGTATTCTTTGTCTACAAAAGAAGTTCCGAATTCGTCCAGAGGACTAAAGTCGTTTTCCCATTTTTTGTTTTTGATATTGATGATGCCCTGACTTGTAAAAAGAGTGCCATTGCGTCCATTGCGTGTAGGCATAACGCAATCAAACATGTCTATGCCCAAGGCGATGTTTTCTAAAATATTACTCGGTGTGCCAACGCCCATTAGGTAGCGTGGTTTGCTTTCGGGAAGAATATTGCAAACCACTTCTGTCATGGCATACATGTCTTCATGTGGTTCTCCAACCGAAAGACCGCCAATGGCGTTCCCTGGAAGATCGAAAGCTGCAATTGCTTCAGCTGATTTGATGCGTAAATCTTTGTAAACACTTCCTTGTACAATAGGAAAAAGTGATTGGCTATAGCCATATAAGGGATCGGTAGAGTTGAATCGGTCAACACAGCGTTTCAGCCAGCGGTGTGTCATTTCAATACTTCTGGCGGCATAGCCGTAATCGCAAGGATATGGAGTGCATTCGTCAAAAGCCATAATAATGTCGGCGCCAATCGTGCGTTGAATGTCCATCACATTTTCTGGAGTAAAGAAATGCGACGAGCCATTTATATGGGATCGAAATTTCACCCCTTCTTCTGTTATTTTACGGTTGTCGGCAAGAGAGTATACTTGATAACCGCCACTATCGGTAAGCATCGGTCGATCCCAGCCGTTGAACTTGTGCAATCCGCCGGCTTGTTGAATAATTTCTGTGCCCGGACGCAAATACAAATGGTAGGTGTTGCCCAGCACGATTTGTGCTTCAATGTCGTCTCTCAACTCTCGTTGATGAACGGTTTTAACGGTTGCGGCAGTACCAACAGCCATGAAGATGGGTGTTTCAATAACACCGTGATCTGTTTCAATGGTTCCGGCTCGTGCTTTTGACTGCGGATCTTTATGTAGTAAATTGAATTTCATGAGGGGGCAAAAATAAGCAAATATTATCTTATTAGTGCTAGGCTTTTTGGATGCGTTGAAAGGGCTGGTTTTCGCGGTGCAGATGACGAATGCCTTGATACAGTTGTGTTTTGTACGCTGTGATAAGGAAATTGAATGCTTGCATAAGGTTTGAGAATAAAGATTGTTGTATTATAGCTAAATGTAATTGTTGTAAAATTCTAGCTATGAAATCGACTTTTGTTTTTCAGGTTTTATTGATGCTCTTGTGTTCGGTGAGTGCTATTGCCCAGTGTAAAGTGTTGGTGTGGTCAGACGAATTTGATCAAGATGGTTTGCTCAATACGGCAAAGTGGCAATATCAAACAGGTGGTGGTGGCTGGGGTAACAATGAGCTGCAATACTACACTTCGGCGCGGAGTGAAAATGCCCGCGTTGAAAATGGACATCTCACCATTGAGGCTCGAAAAGAGGCCTTCCAAGGCAGTCAGTATACATCGGCACGCATCAACTCGAAATTTTCTATCACTTATGGTCGCGTTGAAATGAAGGCGAAATTGCCGCATGGTCGCGGTACTTGGGCCGCCATGTGGATGTATCCAACGGGTTCAGGCTACGGAAATGGAGGATGGCCCGACAACGGTGAAATTGATATTATGGAATACGTTGGCCATGACTCCAATGTAGTGCACGCTTCTGCGCACAGCCACACATTCAATTGGAAAAACAACAATGTGAAAACCAATTGGCAAAAGGTTTCTGGTTTGGAACACGATTTTCACATTTACGCTTTGGAGTGGGACAGCACTAAAATGGATTATTATGTGGATGACATCAAATATCTATCTGTTACCAACGATGGATCAGGTTGGCAAGGTTGGCCTTACAATAAGGACTATCACTTGATTTTAAATTTGGCAATTGGTGGTTCGTGGGGCGGGGAAAAAGGTGTGGATGCCAGTGTTTTTCCAACACAATACCAAATTGATTATGTTCGAATGTACAGCAGTCCGGGAACCTATGCACCGTTGACCGGACCAGCCAAGGTATTTACTGATTCGGTGTACCGCTATGAAGTGAGTCAAAATGCAAATGATGTGTATACTTGGCAAGTGCCTAGTGACGCCGCCGTGCAGGGTAAAAACGACAGCAATGTTGTGTTTGTCAAATGGGGAGCGACTGATGGGAAGGTGATTTCAAGAGTTACGAAGAACTGCGGATACTGGTCGGATTCATTGTCGGTATTCGTGTACGACACCATACAGCAGCGCCCTTTTGGCGGCAGAGCGTGGCCGATTCCGGGTAGAATTGAAGCGGAGAATTTTGATGTTGGCGGCAAAGGACGGGCGTACCAAGATTTTTCGCAGGGAAATGCAGGAACATCAACCTATCGCGATGGCGAAGATGTTGACATGGAAAAATGTGCCGACAGCGATAGTACACAAAACGTAGGTTGGATCGCAGACGGAGAATGGTTGGAATATACTGTGAATGTTGACTCGGCGGCGAACTATAATTTAAAATTCAGGATTGCCAGTATTTCCGTTGGCGCGGTATTGCATGTTGAAATGAATGGTGTTGACGTCAGTGGAAGTATTGTGCTGCCCTCTACTTCGGGGTGGCAAGCATGGCAAACGTACAAGGTGTTTTACAAGGCATTGGTTAAAGGAAAGCAGTTTATGCGTATTATAGTGGATCGCGGTGGATTCAATTTTAATTATCTTGATGTTAGTGTCGGCACTTTAAACGATTTGAACACAGTGGCGCTTGAAGGTTCGGTGTTTTCGTTGCGCCCAAATCCAACAAAAGACCTTGTTTATTTAACTTTGTCGCCCCTGCGCAATGAAGATGCTCATGTGCGCGTACTCAATGTTTTGGGGCAGCAGGTGTTGCAGCAGCACATTTTTTCTTCTGACGTTAATGTACCTGCAGGTATTGATTTGTCTGTGTTTTCGCCTGGCTTTTATTTTGTTACAGTGACGCAGGGGGAGCATGTCTTGAGTGCTAAAGTCTGCAGGGATTAATATTCTTTTGTCCGGCAATTTCTGTAATTCGTTGATTTTCCTAAATTTACCATGATTTTGGAATTGATCGGCAACATATTTTTTTATGCCTTTTGCGCTTGTTTCGCATTGTTTGTGTATTTCCTGTTGATGTACGTAAGGCGTTTGGCGTTTTACAAAGCGCCCGCAATTGAACATAATTTCAGCGAAGGAGTTTCTGTAGTGATATGCGCCCGCAACGAGGCGTTGAATTTGCGCAAGCATTTGCCTTTTGTGTTGAATCAAAAATATCCAAATTTCGAAGTTGTAGTTGTTGACGATGGTTCAAGTGACGCTACCGAAAAAGTACTGGCACATTATGCTGGCGAATTTTCCAATTTGCGCATTGTCAGGATTGATCCAAAGGACAAGGAGGGAAAGGGAAAAAAATATCCATTGTCAGTGGGGATAAAAAATGCAAAGTACGAGTATTTGTTAATGACGGATGCTGATTGCTATCCGCGCAGCGAAAGGTGGATACAGCAAATGGCAAATGGTTTCGCGCAGGGAAAAGAAATCGTTTTGGGCTATGGCAAATACGAAAGAAGAGCAGGTTTTTTAAATCAATTGGTGCAGTGGGATACTTTTTTTGTAGCACTTCAGTATTTTTCATTTGCCTTGGCGGGCAAGCCATATATGGGGGTGGGTAGAAATTTGGCGTATACCAAATCTCTGTTTGAGAAAGTAAAGGGCTTTGAAAGTCACCGTCATATTATGTCGGGTGACGACGATCTTTTTGTAATGGAAGCTGCTACAAAAAATAATGTAGCCATTGTTGTGGAACATGATGCGCATACCGTTTCCCGAAACAAAGAGAATTTTAAGGAGTGGTATCGGCAAAAGTGTAGACACCTCACCACAGGAAGTGCTTATAAGAAAGGCGTACTTTTTCGTTTGTCTATGATTAATTTTATTTTTCTGCTGTGGCCCTTATTGTTGCTGGGCAATGTCATTTTGCACAAGTGCTTGTTAGTAGTTTTTGTGATGTGGTTAACAAAAATTAGCATTCAGTATAGTATCTTTAAATTTACGTTAAGTAAGCTAACAACTAGAGCCAATTTGATATTGTCTGTTATATTTGGAAATGTTTTGATGTTTCTAAGTGTGGCGATTGTTTTTACAAACTTGATAACTAAAAAAGATAAATGGTAGTACCAGGACCGAATCTTTCTGAAAAGGCGATGTATGACTACAGCCTTGTGCAGGATGCGATTAAGAATAAATCTGAACGAGCATACGTTGAGTTGATGGATCGCTATCGCGATTCTATATATTTCATGTTGTTGAAGATGGTTAACAGTAAGGACGATGCTGACGATTTAACGATTGAAGCTTTCGGTAAAGCATTTCGTAAGTTGCACCAATACACGCCCAATTATGCATTTAGTACGTGGCTGTTTAAAATAGCATCGAACAATTGCATTGATTTCATTAGAAAGAAGAAGAAAAATACATTTTCTCTCAATCGATCGATGGATGATGGAGAAGGTAGTGAGATGGAAATGGACATCAAGGCCGATATTTTAAATCCGGAAGAAAACTACATCAGAGACCAAAAAATACGATTGATGCAAGATGTGGTTAAGAAACTTAAACCACGTTACCGAACTTTGGTAGAACTGCGTTACTTTAAAGAATATTCCTACGAGGAAATCGCTGAAGAATTGGATTTGCCTTTAGGAACGGTTAAGGCACAGCTTTTTAGGGCGAGAGAATTCCTTTTTCAGCTCTTGAAGAACACAGAAGGAAGTATATAATTTTTTCTACAAAGAGCATCTTTTATAGGGATGCTCTTTTCATTTCACATCTAGAGACATTGAAAACACTTTTGAAATATTTTCCAGATCTAAGCGCCAAACAAATTGATCAGTTTGAGCGCTGTGGACCATTGTATGCGCATTGGAATGAGCAAATCAATCTGATCTCTCGAAAAGATATTGAGCATTTGTACGAACACCATATATTGCATTCTTTGGCAATTGCCAAAGTGGTGCCTTTTAAGAGCCGAACGAAAGTGTTGGATGTAGGCACGGGTGGTGGTTTCCCCGGTATTCCATTGGCTATTCTATTTCCCGACGTTGATTTTATGCTAGTGGATTCTATTGGAAAAAAGATCAAGGTAGTGCAAGAAGTGGTGGATGCATTGGGTTTAGCCAACGTGCGCGCAAAGCAAATACGCGCTGAAGAAATTGAAGAAAAATTTGATTTTATAGTGTGCAGAGCTGTGACCACATTGCCTGAATTTATGGGGTGGATCCGCAATAAATATTCGGTAAAAAGTTTCAATTACATCAACAATGGTTTGCTTTATCTCAAAGGTGGCGATATCAAAGATGAGGTTGCCGCAGTGAAGGGAAAAGCTAAATTGTACAATATAAGCGACTTTTTTTCTGAAGAATTTTTTGAAACGAAGAAAGTCGTTTACATCAAGAGATTTTAAATTTAAATGCAATTAAAATGAAGATTTCAAACTTGGCTAAATTTCCAATTCTATTATCGCTGTTTGCGTTTGCTGCGACGTCTTGCACAAAAACCATTGGAGAATGCGATACGGCAGTCAATTGTACTGCTGATTTCACTTATATTGATTTGGAATTGAAGGACACTTTGGGTAAGCCCTATATTTTAGACAGCTATACCGTAACTCCTGCAAGTGGTGGAGCTGCTGTTATTTCAAAAACAATTAATGCCGCAACCGATAGTACTGGACATTACATAGTGATGTCGGACACTGAAAAAAGCAAAGTCACAAAAGATGGAGTCTATTTTGATTTCGTTGGAAAGAAGGGCGATTCAATTGTTGTTAGTCAACCCTACAGAATTGCACACGACTGCTGTCATGTGGTGATTAAATCAGGATTGTCAATAGTGGTGATTAAGTAAGTCGCTATTTGCGTTTCGCTGCTTTTTTTTCAATTCTCTTTAAGCAACTTTCATTGAAACCCAGCACGGGGATTCGAATTTTTGAGAGTGTACTTTTGACAGTGCTCTTTTTAAATACGCGGTCAATAAAGGTATTGGTATGCGAGGTGATACACAGCAAGTCGATTTTATTGTTGTCTATATATTCGTTGATTCCACCAGAAACACTCAAGTTGGGTTCTATTTCCGCTATGATATTGGCATAATGAAAATTCAAAACCTTCCTTTTGAAATTTACCAAGTCTTTGGCGTTGATCACGTGGCGACCATCGTCAATGTGTAATAATGTCAATTGTGCATCAAACATTTCGGCAAAGCCAGCAAGATAGTGTTCAACAGCCTTGTCTTTATTGCTTATTTCAGTGGGATATAAGATGTCGCTCACGCCCACAGTGTCGTATTTGTGAGGCACGATAAGCACAGGACATGCAGAGCTGCGAAGTATTTTTAGTGCATTTGATCCGAAAATTCGGTCTTCAATTGAGTTGATGCCTTGCGAAGCCATTACCACCAAATCAATGTTTTGCTGCTCAATAAAATCAAAAACAATGTCCTGAAATGAGCCCTCAACGATGTGTTCGTGTAAGGCACTTTTCATTTTCATGCGAATATCAGCGGTATACCTGCGCAACAAGAAAGCGGCAGCGTGTTTGAAGTCGGTGATTTCTCCGTAAATCACTTGATCTTTGTCTAGTTCAGCGATTTTTTCGGCAATTAACTCTTCGTATTTAGGCTTGTAGCAATATAAAAGATGCAGGTCTGCTCCCGTTTTGTTTGCGAAAAACACAGCGAAGTCCGTAGCGTTTACAGCGGCTTGGGACAAATCGGTTGTTAAAAGTATTTTTCTGATGACAGACATTCCGTGCTTAAATTTTGCTCAAAAATACAGCAATTTGTGGCTTACTCAATAAAAAAAATAATAAATATTGCTGGTGCATTTTGGTAAACTGTATTTACGGGTCATACAGGAGCTTAGGCTATGGAAAATGTGCTCCAATCAATGGATTGATCTAAGTTTGGCGATGCGCACTTGACTAAGGTTTCCAGATTCAAGTAAATATTTTTTTCGGTGAGGCAACCGTCCTTTGTTACTTGCGTCTTGCTATTGAAGATATTTTTTATTCTTGACACAATAGATTATATTTGATAACGTTACGTCAACAAACACTTAAAAAAAACCATAGCCTATAGAAGCATTTCTACTCCTGTTTACATGTTGAATTAAAAACAAAGAGAGTATGCTTATATCTAATTTGAGTGACCACGAACTCGTGCAGTCCTACATCAAAGGCAATGAAGAAAGCCTGAAAATCCTTATTAAAAGACACAAATCAAAGGTGTATTCCTACATCCGATTTACGATGAAGGATAAGGATTTGGCCGATGATTTTTTTCAAGACACCTTCATTAAAGTTATTAATACCTTGAGATTGGGGCGTTATGATGAAAAAGGAAAGTTTCTTCCTTGGGTGATGCGCATTGCACACAACCTGATGATTGATCATTTTCGCAAGCAAAAGAACATGCAGAAGGTCAATGTGCGTTCGAAGGACAATGAAGAATTGGATATTTTCGATCGTATTGACTCCAAAGAAATGAATGTTGAGCAGCAAATGGTTGATAGTCAAATTAAGTTGGACGTGCTGAAACTCATTGATTACCTTCCAGCAGAACAAAAGGAAGTGGTGCTTTTGCGACATTTTGAAGACATGAGTTTTAAAGAGATCGCCGAGCAAAAAAACATCAGCATCAATACCGCTTTGGGTCGCATGCGCTATGCGTTGATCAACTTAAGGAAATTGGTAAAAGACAACAATATGGTATTGTCGATGGATTAAATTTTTCGCGTATAGCAATAGTGTTGTGTAATGGTCGTTATCCAAGCATAACCAACTCAATATTGCGTATGGACGAAATGTTTACTCAAAAAAATGCAATTGAAAAATTTGATGCCGATCTTTACACACTTCTTGAACTTGCCGCGATGCCAAAGGGCTCTGCTGAAATCAAAGAAGTTGAAGAACCCGGTGATGATTTATTGAACAACATCATTAATTATTCAAAAGCGTTAAGCGTTCGAAAATCCAAAATGATGGACAAGATGAGCTTTGTTTTGAATTAAAAAATGGTTGATGTCGTTTAAAAGGTGTTCTGAATAAGGGTTTTCAGAACACCTTTCTTTATTTTAGCGCCATGACGAAAAAAGAGAAGGCAGCGGCGATTTGTAAAATACTAGAAAAACTTTACCCCAATCCGCCTATTCCTCTGGATCACAAAGACAACTATACTTTACTGATAGCGGTTTTACTTTCAGCTCAATGTACTGATATTAGGGTAAACCAAATCACTCCAAAACTCTTTAAAAAAGCCGATAATCCATACGACATGGTCAAACTTACGATCGAAGAAATTCGAGAAATAATAAAACCATGCGGACTGTCGCCTGCAAAATCAAAAGCGATTTTCAATTTATCTCAAATTTTAATCGATACGCACAAAGGAATAGTTCCAAATACGTTTGAAGAGCTGGAGGCTCTGCCCGGTGTGGGACACAAAACAGCTTCGGTGGTAATGATTCAAGCCTTTGGGGTGCCGGCATTTCCTGTTGATACTCACATTCATCGTTTAGCTCACCGATGGGGTTTGTCGGATGGCAGTTCTGTAGCGCAAACAGAAAAGGATTGCAAAAAACTTTTTCCGATTGAAAAATGGATTAAACTTCATTTACAAATCATTTATTTTGGGAGAGAATATTGTCCGGCACGCGGGCACGATGCGGAGCGCTGCCCAGTTTGCTCTAAATATGGCGTGAAGCTTAAAAAGAATTAGGATATTTAGCCTTCCAAAAGATACATTTTGAAAATTTTACTCATAACACCTCCATTTACCCAGCTCAATACGCCTTATCCAGCGACTGCGTATTTGAAAGGTTTTTTGAATACAAAGGGCATTGCAGCAGCGCAATGCGATTTGGGCATTGAGGTCATATTGACCTTGTTTTCAATAGATGGTCTGACTAAGCTTTTTGCTGAGGTGGAAAAGAATAAAAAGGTTTTGTCAGACAATGCACAACGCATTTTTAATTTGCAAAACGAATACCTCAAAACGATAGGGCCTGTCGTTTCTTTTTTGCAAGACAAAAATCCTGCTTTGGCGCATCTCATCTGTGATGGCAGCTATTTACCTGAGGCCTCTCGCTTTGCGCAACTCGCCGATTTGGAGTGGGCTTTTGGAACAATGGGCTCTAAAGACAAAGCAAAACACTTGGCAACGCTTTACCTAGAAGATCTTTGCGATTTAATTGTGGAGGCTGTTGATCCCCATTTTGGCTTTAGCCGCTATGCCGAACGTTTGGGTAGATCTGCTTCTTCCTTTGATACTTTAGATAAGGCTTTGCATCAAAAAAACACCTTTATTGATCATTTACTACTCGATATTCTGAAAAGTAAAATGGTGGCGCTGCAACCTGATTTTGTCGCTTTTTCGGTTCCTTTTCCAGGAAATTTATACAGTGCTTTTAAATCGGCGCAGTGGATTAAAAAACATTACCCCCATGTGAAAGTTGCTATGGGGGGAGGATTTCCAAATACGGAGTTGCGCTCTCTAAGCGAAGTTCGAGTGTTTTCGTATTTCGATTTCATTACACTCGACGATGGTGAAGCGCCAATTTTGCATTTACTGGAACACTTGCAGGGAAAACGATTGCGCACTGATTTGAAAAGGACTTTCGCATTGGAAAATGGTGTTGTTACTTATTTCAATGGATCTAAAGAAAAGGATTTTTCTCAATTGGAAGTTGGCACGCCTGATTATTCAGATTTGTTTTTGAATCAATACATTTCTGTCATCGAGATCGTCAATCCCATGCACCGATTGTGGAGTGACGGACGTTGGAATAAACTCACATTGGCACATGGCTGCTATTGGGGTAAATGCACTTTTTGTGATACCACTCTGGATTATATAAAGAACTACGAGCCAAGCACCGCAATGCTTTTGTGCGATCGCATTGAGCAAATGATGGAGCAAACCGGACACAATGGTTTTCACTTCGTTGATGAAGCGGCGCCGCCTGCTTTGATGAAAGAATTGGCACTTGAAATATTACGCCGACAACTTACAGTCGTGTGGTGGACAAACATTCGTTTTGAGAAGAGTTTTAGCAAAGATCTTTGTCTTTTATTGGCTGCATCGGGTTGCATTGCAGTGTCGGGCGGATTGGAAGTGGCTTCTGATCGTTTGCTTGAACTTATTGAAAAAGGCGTGACTTTAAAGCAAGTGGCTAAAGTGACCAGTCATTTCACGCAAGCAGGCATCATGGTGCATGCTTATTTGATGTATGGTTTTCCTTCGCAAAGCGTGCAAGAAACTGTTGATGCTTTGGAAGTGGTGCGGCAACTTTTTCAGCAAGGAATAGTGCAATCGGGCTATTGGCATCAGTTTGCGATGACGGCCCACAGCCCGATTGGATTAAATCCCAAAGCATTTAAAGTTCGAAAGCAGGACGAAATAATAGGCGGTTTTGCCAACAACGATATTGTGCATATTGATGCAACAGGTGCTGATCACGAAGCATTTAGTGTGGGCCTAAAAAAATCGCTTTTTAATTTTATGCATGGCGTTTGCTTTGAATTTGACTTGCAAGAGTGGTTTGAATTTAAAATCCCTAAAACTACTGTTCAGTCTAATTTTATTGCCCAAGCACTATTGGATGGTGAAGAAAAAAAAATAAAAGCAAATGCGAAAGTCGTTTGGTTGGGTGCTGCAGTGACGTTGAAACCTTCTGCTAAAAAGTCGAAGGTGGCGCTTTGTATTTCTTCAAAAAAAACTGACTTGAATTTTCAATGCAGCGCTGAAACAGGGAAAATGATTCTTGATTTAGTGCAACGCTGTTCAATGTATAATCCTGCATTGGAGAGCTATTCAGTGTTGGAAAAAGATTTTGAAATTCTTTTTTCGCAAGCAGAAATGATGTTGTTGAAGCAGTATGGATTATTGATTTTATAGTTGAAGTGGTGAAGGGCAAAAAAAGACAATTAATGACAACTGAAAAAGATATTATTGGCAAAGCGTGTCGTGATTTTTTTGTAACGGAAAAAAAAGTCAATATTGTTGTAAATAGCAGTATTCCTGAAAAATCAACGATTCCGGTGTCTTATCTTTTTCGCGACATTGGTGAAATGCCAGAGCTTGAAAAAATAGCGTTGGCGAACTGTCGCGGCAGTGTATTGGAAATTGGAGGAGGAGTGGGATCACATGCTTTGGAATTGCAAAAAGCTAAACTTTCCGTTACTTTATTAGACAGTTCGTTGGACTGCTGTGTCATTGCCAAAGAAAGAGGTGTGCACGCGGTGGTACACGAAAAACTCGAAAATTTTTCAGGATCTGCGTACGATACGATTTTACTGCTGATGAACGGCATAGGCATTTGCGGAAGTTTGAAAGGCTTGAATTTATTTCTTGAAAAAAGCAAAAATATGCTGCGTTCTGGCGGCCAAATTATTTTCGATTCCTGCGATATTTTATACATGTTTGAAGATGCAGAAGGTGCTGTGAATATTGATATGAACGCTAGGTATTACGGGGAAGTTAGTTATACGATGTCGTACAAAAGAGAAAAAGGAAATCCTTTTCCATGGTTGTTTGTTTCGGCTGACATCGTTGCAGTTTTAGCCAAAAAAAATGGCTACCACTTTGAGCTGCTTTATCGAGAAGAAGAAGGTATGTATTTGGGAAGATTGTTCTTGTAAGATTATTGCTTTCTTCTTTTTATTTTCAAAGGGTGCATTTCTTTGAAAACATAGCTTACATTTACCGCAAAACAAATAAAACTTATTATGGACATTTTTGTAGGTAGCTTGCCTTTTAAATTAAGAGAAGATGAATTGACGCAGTTGTTTGAGAAACACGGTGCTGTATTGTCTTGTAAAATCATCATGGACAAAATAACACGTCAAAGCAAAGGTTTTGCTTTTGTGACAATGCCCAATGATGAGGAAGCAAAAAAAGCAATTGAAGAATTGAACGGTTCAGAAGTACTGGGTCGTAACATAGCAGTAAGTGAATCACAAGAACGTGGCGGATCAGGCGGCGGTGGTGGCGGTGGCTACAGTGGCGGCGGAGGCGGCGGATCGAGCGCAGGAGGAAAAGGTAAATTCAGAAATGCTGACAAGCCGAAAGGCGGAGGTGGTTTTAAACCTGGATTTGGCGGAGGAAAAGGTGGCTTCGGAGGAAAAGGTGGTGGAAAAAGTGGTGGCGGAAAATCTGGCGGAGGTCGCAGACCAAGTTTCTAAGCACTAACAATATAAATTGGCGCCTGTATTCTGAACGAGTACAGGCGTTTTTTTGTTCTTATCTCGCCCACAATTTACTTGTCGATACGCCATGGCAAGTGTTACATGACGCGGTGGTCGTCATCGTTCCCATGTGTTTAGTGCCTTTAGCACCAGTCACACTCGGGTACACCCCTTTGCTGAAATCATAATTTTGAGTGTCGTAAAAATTTCCAAGTTGATCAGCAGTTAAGGTAGCAACAACAGTTCCGCCTCCATTGGGTTGCGAATACAATTTGATAATAGCATTGTTGTTGGTGTTGATCAAGGTGCTGTCGTAAACAGTGCCGGCTGCTGAGAAACATCCTTCTCCAGATCCTCCGTTCGAATGGCAAGAGATACAGTTCTTGCCCACATTGTGACTTTCTGATGCGCCAGCGCTGCTTTGCAATGATTCTCCGCATCCTCCTTCTGACTCACAAGATGAAAGCGCCAGGATGAATAATACCAAGAGGAATACGCATCCGATAATTCTATCTTTATTCATAACGTGGGGTTTTGAAATAAATAGACGTGCAACTCAGGAAGTGGTTGTCTTGCCTGCTTATTTTTTTTTTGAAAGAATTATCCTTTCGCCAATTTTCCGGCAATGAAGCCAGTTGTCCATGCTGCCTGAAAATTGAATCCCCCCGTAACGCCGTCAATGTCGAGTACTTCTCCTGCGAAGAAGAGTCCGGGGCATTTTCTACTTTCCATAGTGCTCATATTGACATCGTGTAGCGCAATGCCACCGCAGGTTACAAATTCCTCTTTGAAGGTTGTTTTACCTTCGACTTTATAAGCATCATTGTATAAAGTATTGATGAGGCGGTTTTGTTCTTTTTTAGGCAGCTCACTCCAAATTAAATCGTGCTTTATTTCAACTTTTGTCAGTAAGCTTTCCCACATGCGCGCGGTGATATCAAAAGGATTTTCGTTGCTTATTTTTTTCTTGCCATGTTTGCTTTTTGTTTCGTTAAATTTTTCACGGATGATTTCTTCGTTGGCTAGGCCAGTCCAATTCACAGTTGCGGTAAATTGGTAATTTAAATCGTGTAAAATTCTTGCGCCCCAGGCGGAACATTTAAGTACTGCCGGACCACTCATACCCCAGTGCGTAATCATGAGCGCACCTTGCGTTTGTAGATTTGTGCCTTGCACGCGCACTATGGCGTTAGGCGCAACAACGCCCATTAGTTCTGCCGTATTTTCTTTGGGCATATTAAAAGTAAACAGTGATGGTACGGGACTTAAAATCTCATGATCCAACGCCGCAAGCCAATCAAAACCTGACAGTTTTGGATTTCCTCCAGTGGCTACAATAACGTGTGTATATTGTGTTTCTTCGTCGTTGCAAACGAGCGTAAATCCCGCATCATTTTTTTTGATGTCACTCACTGAAATGCCAAGTTGTACTGCAATGTTGAGTTTTTGTGCCTCTCTTTGCAAGCAGTCGATAATGGTTTGCGAATCGTCGGTGCTCGGAAACATGCGATTGTCGGCTTCTGTTTTTAAAGGCACACCTCTAGAAGTGAACCAATCCACCGTATGCTTGGTGTTGAAAATACCAAAAGATTTTTTGAGGTGTTTGCCCCCACGCGGGTAGAATTCGGAAAGTTCGGCAATGGAAAAGCAGGCGTGTGTTACGTTGCAGCGCCCGCCGCCCGATACTTTTACTTTGGCCAGTGTTTTTTGAGATTTTTCAAGTATGCTGACCTGCGCTTGTGGGAAGTGGTTTTTGCAGGAAAGTGCTGCGAAAAATCCGGCAGCTCCGCCGCCAATTACTGCTATCTTCATGCGTTAAAAGTAACAATTGCTTTTAATTCCTAATGTCGCTTCAAATAAATAACTTTACCCTTCTTAAATAAAAACGAAACAATGACAAATAATGATATCATGAAGAAGCTGCGCGTAGCTTTGAAATTAAGAGATGACGAGATTTTAGATATCTTGAAATTGGTTGACTTTAATATCTCAAAAAGTGAGTTGGGTGCCATTTTTCGCAAAGAAGATCACCCCAATTACCAAGACTGCGGCGACCAATTGCTGCGCAACTTCTTGAATGGCTTGATTATTAAAATGCGCGGACCAATGGATAAAAAACACACTGACGATAAATAGAGGGAGATGAAAAAAGATAAAAAAAAGGGTAAGGTGACGTTGGGTCAAGTTTTTAAAACCATTATGTGGCCACGCAGAAAGCTGCTTTTGGTGGGGTTGGTATTGATTGTGATTAGCAGATTGGCAGGTTTGGTTTTGCCAGGTGCAACTAAAGTATTGCTTGACGATATTATCCCAAACAAAGATTTTGACTACTTGAAAACAGTGTTAATCATTGTTACCATCTCCTTGGCCATTCAAGCGTCAACTTCATATATTCTTACTAAATTATTAAGTGTAGAGGCGCAGCATTTTATTTCCGTTTTGCGGGTGCAGGTGCAAAAGAAAATTTTGTCGTTGCCTATTCGCTACTTTGACAACAATAAATCGGGCGCATTGGTTTCACGAATAATGACAGATGTAGAAGGCGTTAGAAATCTTATCGGAACTGGTTTGGTGCAGTTGGTTGGTGGAACATTGACGTCGGTGGTCGCATTGATTTTGTTGATCAAGATCAGTCCCTGGATGACTTTGTTGGTTTTGGTTCCTGTCGCCATCTTTGCTTTTATCGCATTGAAAGCATTCGGAAAAATTCGACCAATATTCAAATTGCGCGGTAAAATTAATGCGGATGTATCGGGTCGTTTGACTGAAACACTTAATGGAATTCGCGTGATCAAAGGATTTAATGCAGAAGCGCAAGAAACAAAATCTTTTGAAACAGGTGTGGGTTTGTTGTTTGAAAACGTAAAAAAGAGTCTGACTTTTACCGCTATCATGACCAGCTCATCAGGATTTTTGCTGGGCTTGGCAAGCGTAATGATAATGGGTATTGGCGGCTATATGATCATGGATGATACCTTGACAAGAGGAGATTTTTTTGCTTTCACTTTGTACCTCGGTTTTATGATCGCCCCAATTGTTCAAATGGGTAATATTGGCAGTCAGCTTACAGAATCGTTTGCGGGACTCGATAGAACGGCTGAAATTATGGATATGGAGCCTGAAAATGATCCTAACATCCGCACCACACATTTGAAAGATATTAAGGGCGATATCAAATTCGAGAATGTTTCTTTTGCTTATGAAGAAGGAAAGGAAGTGGTGCATAACGTTACTTTTGATGCTCCTTTGGGTTCTGTAACCGCTTTGGTTGGTACTTCAGGTTCAGGAAAATCAACCATTGCCGGATTGGCTGCTACCTTTTTAACACCTGATTCAGGTACGATAACAATTGATGGTCAGGATTTGTCAAAAGTAGATTTAAGTAGCTACCGTCGAAACCTAGGAGTGGTGTTGCAAGATGACTTTTTGTTTGAAGGAACGATACGTGAAAATATTTTATTCCCTCGTCCGGATGCCAATGCAGAAGATTTGGATAAAGCAGTAAAATCGGCCTATGTGAACGAATTTACGGATCGTTTTGAAAACGGATTGGATACTTTAATTGGGGAGAGAGGAGTGAAGCTTTCTGGCGGACAACGTCAGCGCATCGCAATTGCCCGCGCAGTATTGGCTGATCCGAAGATTATTATTTTAGATGAAGCGACTTCTAATTTAGATACCGAAAGTGAATCCTTAATTCAAAAGAGTTTAGCGGAGTTGATGAAAGGACGTACTACTTTTGTAATTGCCCATCGTTTGAGCACCATTCGTCAGGCAACGCAAATATTAGTGATTGAAAAAGGTTTGATTCAAGAGCGTGGTAATCATGATGAGTTGATTGCTGCGAAAGGTCGCTACTTTGATTTGTATACTTACCAAGCACGTATTTAAGTGAAGTATTTATTTTACCTGTTGCCCATTTTGTGCGGTGTAGCTATTACAACGCAGGCCAGTGTGAATAGTCAGTTGCGCATAAGTATTCAAAATCCTTTTGCAGCAGCTTTTATTTCTTTTGCTGTGGGTACTGTTGTTTTATTTTTAGCAGTGTTGATTGCGCGTCAAGGTTTTCCTTCTTTTTCAGAATTGAGGGCTTTACCATTGCATCAATTTTTAGGTGGTGTTTTAGGAGCATTCTTCGTGTCGGCCATTATTTATGCGCTTCCACAAATTGGGAGTGCCAACTTGTTTATTTTAATTATCGCTGGGCAACTCATTACCTCTTTGCTTTATGATCATTTTGGGGTGATGGGAGCGGTGCAACAAAGTATTAACGGGCAAAAAATTGTAGGGGTGCTGTTGGTGATTGCAGGTGTGTATATTGCAAATAAAAAATAGTAATCGTGTTACAAGTGTAATGTTGAAATCACAAATTCATATGAGGCTCAAAATCTATCAGGTTGATGCTTTTGCTGACAAAGTTTTTACCGGCAACCCAGCTGCAATAGTTCCATTAGAACAATGGCTCCCTGAAGAACAAATGCAAAAAATTGCCGCCGAAAATAATTTGGCGGAAACAGCCTTCTTCGTGAAAAACGAAAAAGGCTTTTACATCCGTTGGTTTACGCCAACAGATGAGGTTCCTTTGTGTGGTCACGCTACTTTGGCTTCGGCTTTTGTGTTGTTCGAACTATTAAATTATAAAGAAGAAAGAATAGTGTTCGAATGTAAAAGCGGAATTTTGGAAGTGACAAAAAATGAAGATTGGCTCATATTGAATTTTCCCGTGAATAAGGTTGAAGCGGTTAGTCTGACCTATGATTTTAAAGAGGCATTGAGTGAAATTCCTGTTGAAACCTATTTTGATGGTACTTATTTAATGCTGGTTTTTGCATCTGAACAAGAGGTAAGAAATATGAAAGTTGATTTTGCTGCTTTGATGAAATGGAATGCGAGGGCAGTGATAGTGACGGCTGCTTCAAGTGAATTTGATTTTGTGTCAAGAATGTTTGCGCCAGCTATTGGTGTAAATGAAGATCCGGTGACAGGTTCAGCGCACACGCGTTTGATTCCCTTTTGGAATGAGCGTTTGGGGAAAACTGAAATGTTGGCCAAACAAGTTTCTTCCCGTGGCGGAATTTTAAAATGTAAAATGTTGGGCGATCGAGTGGAAATGAGCGGACAAGCTATTTTGTATTTAACAGGAGAAATTTATATTTGAAATATGACTGAAGAAGAATTGGAAATATTGCGCTTCCCTATCGGAAAATTTAAAAAACCAGAAGACTTTTCAGCGCAAGTCATACAACAATTTATTGCAGACATTGAGGCTTTTCCTGAAAAATTGAAAAAGGAAGTGCTGCATTTGTCAGATGAACAGTTGGATACGCCTTATCGTCCCGAGGGTTGGACGATTCGTCAAGTAGTACATCATTGTGCCGATAGTCACATAAACAGTATTGTTCGTTTTAAATTGGCACTCACCGAAGATAAACCTGTGATAAAACCATACGAGGAAAACAAGTGGGCGGAATTGACTGATGCAAAAATGCCTGTGTTGTCGGCCCTTATTTTGTTAGAAGGTGTGCATCAGAAATGGGTGTTTCTATTAAAGTCGATGAGCGAAAGTGATTTTAAAAGAACTTTTGTGCATCCGCAGCACGGCAGAGAATTGGCATTGGATGTCAATACGGCAATATACGCTTGGCATTGTCATCATCATTTGGCGCACATCATTGAATTGAAAAAAAGTAAGAACTGGAACTAATGGCTAAAGACTGGAAAGAAAGATTGGGAACTGTTTATTCCACTAATCCAAATTTTGAATTTGAAGGTTCGGCTGGCGACAGCGATGAGACGCTTCCTCCCCGTCAGCAAAAACTGTACGTGAGTTTAGATAAGCGCAACCGAAAAGGTAAGGCTGTTTCATTGGTAGAAGGTTTTGTGGGTAAGGAAGATGATTTAGAAGCCTTGGGGAAAATGTTAAAATCGAAATGCGGCGTTGGTGGAACAGTCAAAGACAATGAAATTATGATTCAAGGTGACTTTCGTGATAAAATCACCTTGCTGCTCAAAGCGGAAGGTTATCAGGTGATAAGAAAGGGCGGGTAATTATTGATTGAATTTCAATACTAACGGCTATAATTCAAATAGAATCAGCAATTACACTTTAAAAATGTACACTTTCTCAGGTGTAATGCAGTAATCCATTGCTACGTCAAAGGCATCAGAATCGTCGATGCTATCAATAGGTTCAAAAAAGTTTACGCCAACTTTAACACAATCGCTGTTGAGCTCCCTTAAAAATCTGTCGTAATAACCTTTACCATAACCCACACGATGCCCTAATTTGTCAAAGGCAAACATAGGGATGAGTACCAAATTAATTTCTTTTTCGCTTATTTTTTTGCCATTCGTTGGTTCGGGGATGCGCAATAGGTTTTCTTTGAAAGTACTATTTTTGTCGATGATATAGTGTGTCAATGCATTGGAATTGATGTCACTCACGCTAGTAGCTGTTTTTACTTGCGGAAATTTTTCATACATCAATTCTTCAAAATATTTGGTATTTACTTCCTTCAATTTGTTGATGGATTTGAAATAATGAACGCAGCTAAATTCGCTGATGTCGAATTGTTGAAAGAAGCGGTTGAATATTTGTGCGCTCAGCTGATCGACTTTTTCGTTGGTCAGCATATTTCTTTTGTCGCGGAATTCAATTCGAGTATCTAATTTTTTCATGTGTTGTTAGCTTTAGTATGCTGTCATACGGCTATTCTTTCAAACGGTTTCGTATTCTCTACTACTATATTTTTGTGCTTAATACAAAGTGGGGAATCGCTTCCCTGCAGCACATTTTCCATGCTTTGTTTATAACTCGGCAAAACTTAATGTTAAAAATTTATTCAAAAACTTTTGTTTATTATAATTTTATTCTCACATTTGTCAAGAAATCAATCACAAGTTTGTTAAGAATTATGTCAAAATTAAAAATTGGAGATAAGGCGCCAAAGTTTACTGGAAAAGATGAGAATGGAAGGGATCTTTCATTGTCAGATTATGCAGGAAAAAAGTTGGTTCTTTACTTTTACCCAAAAGACAATACGCCAGGCTGCACTGCAGAATCATGCAATTTGGGAGAGAATTACGATGCCTTGCGAAAGAAAGGTTTTGAAGTTTTGGGTGTTAGTGCTGACTCTCAGAAAAAACACCAAGGTTTCATCAAGAAATATGCTTTGCCTTTTCGCTTGTTGGCTGATGAAGACAAAAAAGTTATCGAAGCATACGGTGTTTGGGGGCCAAAAAAATTCATGGGTGTAGATTTTGATGGAATCATAAGAACCACTTTTGTAATAGATGAAAAAGGAATTATAGAACGAGTTTTCGATAAAGTAGAAACCAAAAATCATTCACAACAAATTTTAGCAACTTACTAACTATGGCAGCAAAAGAAAAAGAGGTAAACTCAGTAAATGCAGAAAAGCTTAAGGCTTTGCAAATGACAATTGAAAGACTAGATAAGTCTTTTGGTAAGGGATCTGTAATGCGAATGGGTGACACTGCCATTGAGCCAATGGAGGTGATATCCTCGGGTTCAGTTGCCGTTGATATCGCCTTAGGTGTTGGTGGTTATCCGAAGGGCAGGGTGATTGAAATTTATGGTCCAGAATCTTCTGGTAAAACAACCATGGCTATTCATGCTATTGCTCAGGTTCAAAAGAAAGGCGGCATTGCTGCTATCATTGATGCTGAGCATGCTTTTGACCGCGCATACGCAGAGTCATTAGGGGTAGATACCAATAATTTATTGATCTCTCAGCCCGACAATGGCGAACAAGCTTTAGAGATCGCTGACAATTTGATTAGCTCTGGAGCGGTGGATTTATTGATCGTCGATTCAGTGGCAGCCTTAACGCCAAAAGCTGAGATTGAAGGAGAGATGGGTGACTCTAAAATGGGTTTACATGCTCGTTTGATGTCTCAGGCATTGCGAAAACTTACAGCAACAATTAGTAGAAGTGGATGTTGCGTAATTTTCATCAATCAGCTGCGTGAAAAAATAGGAGTAATGTTCGGAAACCCAGAAACAACAACAGGTGGTAATGCCTTGAAGTTTTATGCGTCAATTCGTTTGGATATCAGAAAAATCGGACAATTGAAGGATGGAGAAGAAGTGTTTGGAAACAGAACACGTGTGAAAGTGGTTAAAAATAAAGTTGCGCCTCCTTTTAGAAAAGCTGAGTTTGATATTATTTTTGGCAAAGGGATTTCTAAAACTGGAGAGATCATCGATTTGGGTGTTGAGTTGAATGTGATTAAGAAATCTGGTTCTTGGTTCGCATACGGTGATACCAAGTTGGGGCAAGGACGAGATGGAGTGAAGCAATTGTTGGAAGACAATCACGAGTTGGCTGATGAAATTGAGGCAAAAGTAGTAGAGGCTTTAAAGCCAAAAGCATAAATAAGTTCATGGTTCATTTTTTGAACAGGACTTTTATGATATTAAAATTTACATTTCGAAAGGTTTCGGAAGTATCGCAACTGCTGCTGTATGTCTTTTGAAATATAGAATTTTAATGGTTGATTAAAAGAGACGCGTCTTAGGACGCGTTTCTTTTTGAATAATTCTCGTACTTTAGTCCTCTCAAAAAATCAAAGTATGCAAACAGCGGAAAGAGTATCGGCTCAAGATTTATCAGATAATTATGTTTTTCAACGTTCGGTTTTGGCTTACGTTGAAGCTGCAAAATTGGTGCAAGGAAAAGTATTGGAAGTAGGATATGGTGAAGGTTATGGTGTGAAGCATTTAGCTGGTAAGGCTGAATCTTATTTGGGAATTGACAAGTATCCATCTCCCGCTCACGAGAAAGAATTTCCGTCCAATGTGAAAGTGCAAATCATGAATGTTCCGCCTTTGACGGGTATTGCCGACAATAGTTTGGATTTCGTGGTGTCTTTCCAGGTCATTGAGCACATTGACAATGATGAATTGTATGTCAAAGAGATTGCCAGAGTATTAAAGCCTGGTGGTAAATATATTGTCACAACACCCAATATCAAAATGTCTATCACTCGCAATCCTTGGCATGTTCGTGAGTACACCATTTCTGAATTGAAAACTTTGCTCGGCAGACATTTTTCTAGTGTGCAGGCGAATGGTGTTTTTGGACGGGCTAAAGTGATGGATTATTACAACAAGAACAAGGCTTCTGTGCAAAAAATAACCCGATTTGATGTTTTCAATCTACAATATCGTTTGCCGCGTTGGATGTTGCAAATTCCCTACGATTTCATGAATCGACGCAACAGAAAAAAATTGCTGCAACAAAACAATACTTTGGTTTCGGATATCACAATGGAAGACTATTTTGTAGCGGAGGCTAAGGACGAATGTTTTGATTTGTTTTACATCGCCACGAAGTAGGAATTTTGTTTTTCTAGAGCGTATTTATTTTTGCTTTCTATTGCTGAAGCCAATTTGCTTGAATACATTATTTTATTTTGAGTGTCATATCGCTTTCATTTTGAGGCGCTAAGGTGGAACTGTTTTCTTTCCGCAACGTTGGCGTTTACTCTTGTTTATAACAATGTTCAAAAGATAGCTTTGTCTCCGCAGGATATTAGCCATATAATCAGTTTCTTAGACTTCAAATTGTTTGATATGAAAAAAGTTTTGTTTTTTCTTTCCTTAAATATTGCATTTGCTGCTGCTTTTGCTCAAAAAACTAGTGTTAGTATTACACCGGAGCAGCAGTTAGAGCATTTTGTGAATTACTATAAAGCGGATAAGGCTCAAAAGGAAAGCGAAGGTGATTATTTTGATGGCTTAGAGCATGGGAAATGGAGCTATTGGTATGCAAGTGGTCAGCTTAAACAAGAAGCGGAATTTAATTATGGCCGCTATTACGGTAAAGTTGTACTTTATTATGAAAATGGAAAAAAGGAAGACGAAGGAACTTTTCGTGCTGGTAAAAGAATAGGAGATTACACGGGTTGGTACAACAATGGAAACATTCGTTTACAAGGTGGGTACATCGATGATCAACGCAATGGTCGTTGGATTTCGTACTATGAAAATGGTCAAAAGGAAATGGAGGGGTCTTATGTTGCGGGGGAGAAAGAAGGTGTTTTTGCCTACTGGTACCGCGATGGAAAAAAAATGAAAGAATCGCGTTTTTTCAAAAGCAAAGAGCAAGTGGATGCCTATTTTGATCCAAAAGGAAAACAGATGGTGAAAGATGGCGAAGGTGTTATGTTGGAATTTTATGACAATGGTGCTAAGAAATCAGCTACGCCACTTGCAGGTGGATTTGCTGATGGGCTCGTTAAAACTTGGTACGAAGATGGAACGATTTGGAGTGAAAGAGAATTTAGAGTTGCCAAATTAAATGGTTCTTATAAAACCTACTACACCAGCGGACAATTGAAATCTTTTACGCACTATTCTTTCGATAAGGAGCATGGAAAATGGGAGAATTTCTTGTACGGTGGGCAGAAAGAAGGTGGGGGTTTTTACAAGTACGGCATTGAAGATAGTTTATGGATATGGTATGCCAACGGCAAAAAAAGAATGGAGGGTTTTTTCCTGGATGGAAAACGCAATGGCAAATGGATCTATTATTTTCCGGGTGGTGAGAAAGTGGATCATGTCGCTTTTTTTAAAGATGACTTGAAAGATGGCGAGTGGACCTATTTTTATGCGACTGGACAAGTGTTGAAAAAAGGAAAATTTGAAGTTGATTTGCGCGAAGGCTTGTGGCAAGTTTTTTTTGAAGATGGATCAAAAGAACACGAAGGAGAGTTTTTAAAAGACAAGGAGAACGGTGTTTGGACGTCTTGGTACAACGACGGTCAAATGCATGAAAGAGGAGCTTTTAAAGCAGGAGTTATGGATGGAACGTGGGAAGGTTGGTATGAAAATGCTAAATTGGATTATGTAGCGCACTACAGCAATGGTAAGAAATCTGGCGATTATAAAAAATGGTACAATAGCGGCATTATAGAAATTGAAGGTGGTTACAAGAATGATACGCTTCACGGACACTGGAGAAATACCAACGACAAAGGAAGTGTGATTGATGAAGGTACATATGCGAATGGCGTTAAAAATGGAAAGTGGACCGTGTATTTTCCTGAAGGTGGTAAAATGCAAGAAATGACTTTTAGTCAAGGTAAACTTGAAGGAAAGTCAATGGCGTACTTTATGTCAGGATCAAAACAAAGCGAAGCAACTTACAAAAATGATATGAAACACGGTGCTTTTAAAGTATGGAATAAAGAAGGAAAACTTCTAGTAAAAGCAAAGTATAAGTTTAACAATAAGGTTGGTAAATAAGGATGAAAACCGCTGAGGAAATTCGATTAGAAGAAGCAAAGTCAAAAGTAAAATTGTGGAAAAGATGGGGCCCCTACTTGAGCGAAAGGCAGTGGGGAACTGTTCGAGAAGATTACAGTGAAGATGGTGCTGCGTGGGATTATTTTACGCACGATCACTCGCGTTCTCGCACCTACCGCTGGGGAGAAGATGGTATTGCCGGTATTTCCGATCACTACCAGAATTTGTGTTTTT
This sequence comes from Flavobacteriales bacterium, assembly GCA_947444925.1. Taxonomy (GTDB): domain Bacteria; phylum Bacteroidota; class Bacteroidia; order Flavobacteriales_C; genus JAHEZL01. Next base: position 78,801 of record CANFBW010000003.1, read on the forward strand.
GTTTGTCGCTATGGAACGGCAATGACATCATTATCAAAGAGCGTTTGTATGGACTAAGTGGTCCGATTGGCAATCATGGTGAAGACTGCAAGGAGCTGTACTATTATTTAGACAACACTCCTACGCATTCTTACATGAAGTATCTGTACAAATACCCACATGCGAGATATCCATACAGTGAATTGAAACATGTCAATCTTTCAAGAACAAAGGAAGATCCTGAATTTGAAATATTGGACACTGGTGTTTTCGACGACGACAAATATTTTGATGTTTTTGTGGAATATGCAAAGGATGGACCTTTTGATTACGCCATTAAAATTAATGCCCACAATCGCGGTGCTGAAGCTGCTGATTTGACGATATTGCCCACGTTGTGGTTTCGAAATTTGTGGAGTTTTGGTATTGATTTAAATAAGCCGAGCATTGAGAAAATTGAAGGATTGGTCGGCTATTCTGGCGTAAAAGCGACGCACCATAGAATTGGTGAATACTATTTGTATTTTCAAACGCCAGAGCAAACTCTTTTTACAGAAAACGAAACCAATATGGAGCGTATTTTCAATACGCCCAATTCTTCTCCTTTTGTGAAAGACGCTTTTCACAAGGCGGTTATTGAAAATGATTTTGAGATTTTTAAAAATAAAACATCGGGTACAAAATTGTCTCCCCTTTACCAGCGCAGTATTTCCGGTGGTGGAAAGGCCGAAGTGAAATTGATGTTGACCCAAACTCCTGCTGAATCAAATCCCTTTGGAACTGCTTTTGAAACGCTTTTTGAATTGCGCATCAAAGAAGCCGATTTGTTTTACGATAAGTTTATTCCAAAGGTCGTGACACCCGATTTGAAAAATGTGCAAAGACAAGCGTTTGCGGGTATGTTGTGGACCAAACAATATTACAATTACGACGTGAAACGATGGTTGGAGGGAGATCCCTTGCAGCCAGTGCCTCCGGTAGCGCGAAAAAAAGGACGCAACCGCAATTGGACTACCCTGCGCAATGAAGACATTATTTCAATGCCTGATAAATGGGAGTATCCTTGGTATGCCGCTTGGGATTTAGCTTTTCATTGTGTTCCTTTATCGATGATAGATCCAGAGTTTGCTAAAAAACAACTCATCGTCATTATGCGTGAGTGGTACATGGCGCCAAACGGACAAATTCCGGCTTACGAATGGGCGTTCGGCGACGTCAATCCCCCTGTTCAAGCATGGGCGGCCATCACTATTTTTGAAACAGAAAAGAAATTGTACGGTAGAGGTGATGTGAAATTTTTGAAACGTATTTTTCAAAAATTGATGATCAATTTTACTTGGTGGGTCAATAGAAAAGATGCCAAAGGGAAAAATGTTTTTGAAGGGGGTTTCCTTGGGTTAGATAATATTGGTGTTTTTGACCGTAGTTCGGAATTGCCCGGTGGAGGTGCCTTGGAGCAAGCTGATGGCACAAGCTGGATGGCTATGTATTCGCTTAATATGATGAAAATTGCCATTAAAATTTGTGAGTACGATTCTTCTTTTGAAGATGTAGCAACAAAGTTTTTTGAGCATTTTGTTTATATTTCTGAGTCGTTAAACAAGTCGGACGACTGGATTGGTGCTTGGGATGAAGAGGAAGGGTTTTATTACGACGTACTGCGTTTGCCTGGTAAAAAATTCATTCGATTGAAAATTCATTCGCTAGTAGGTTTGTCTCCTCTTTACGCTGTTTCCTTGATTCCGAAGGAGACTCTGAAAGATATTCCAGGCTTTACCAAGCGTTTAAAATGGTTCGTTGACAATAGAGCAGATAAATCAAAATTTTTGGCGATTCAAGATTATAAAGAAGGAGAAGATATTCTGTTTTCATTGATTCCAAAAGACAGAATGATCAAGTTGATTGAAGCGATTATTGACGAAAGCGAATTTTTGGGACCAGGAGGGATTCGGTCTTTGTCGAAACGCCACACACAGGAATACTGCATCGACATTGAAGGTGGACAATATTGTATCAATTACCAGCCTGGTGAATCAACTACAGCGATGTTTGGTGGTAATTCCAATTGGCGTGGCCCAGTTTGGATGCCCGTCAACTATTTGCTCATTGACTCCTTGCGTGAATACCATTTGCACTATGGTGATTCCTTAAAATTGGAGTATCCAAAAGGTTCAGGTGTAGAATTGAATTTGGGTGAAATCGCTACTGAAATTACGAAGCGTTTGGTATCAATGTTTACCTTGGATGAAGATGGTGATCGCCCCGTCAATGATGCACACCCTATTTATCAGACTGAGCATTTTAAAGACTTGGTGTTGTTTTACGAATACTTTCATGGTGACAATTCTAGAGGAATTGGAGCCAGTCATCAAACAGGATGGACAGGTATTGTAGCAAAATTGATTAGTAAAAACAGGTAATGTCATTCTTACAGCTATTTTATCAGACAGTTCCATCGGGTATTTGACTGATGCGGTATTAAATTTATATTAAATCATAATTTTTTATGAGCAGCAACAGCATAATAATTTAAATATTGTAATAGCTTTACACCGAAATTAAAAATCTAACACTTTTGAATATTATGGCAACGAAAACAAAACCAGCAGTAGCGGAAAAAGCAGCTCCTGCAAAAGCAAGCGTTAAAAAAGCAAGTACTGTAAAAGTAGCTGCAGTAAAAAAATCAGTATCGCACGAAGATATCAAGAAAAGAGCATTTGAAATTCACTTAAGTAATGGTGGAAGTGCTTCAGCAGAGCAAAATTGGATTCAAGCAGAGAAAGAGTTGAGTAAATAATGCCTTTGATTTACTTTGATGAAACGCAATTGACGGATTTCAATAGTTCGTCAGAGATAGAATTTTTAGAAACCAACAAAACGGGAGCTTATTGCAGCTCCTCTTTGGTTTTATGCAATACAAGAAAATACCATGGATTGCTTGTTGCTCGTCAACCGCAGATTGATGACCACAGCTATGTTCTGTTGTCATCAGTGAATGAGGCGATCACGGTCGGTGGAAAAGAATTCCAGCTCGGTACGCAGCAGTATCCAAATACACTTCATCCACAAGGTTTTTCGTTTTTACATTCCTATTTTGGCGATGCCGTACCCACTTGGATTTACAAGGTAGGTTCGCTGTCATTGAAGAAAGAAATGTTACTGGTGGCTAATGAAGACAGAGTTTTGATCCGATATAGCCATATTGCAGGGGAGGATAGTGTTGAATTTAAATTAGATCCATTCAGTGTTTGTCGCAAGATTCACACTGTTGGGAAATTTAATGACGAGGTAGGTTTGACTGCAGTTGAAATTGAGCAAGGCATTGAATATAAAATGTACACGCAGTACGATAGTTTGTTTTTGCAATTTTCAAAGAAAACGAATTTCAGTGCCGCCCCAAATTGGTTTTATAATGTGGAATATTTGCGCGAGCTAGAGCGCGGATATGAATTTAGAGAAGATGTTTTTTCACCTGGCTATTTTTGCACAACCCTGAAAAAGGGTGAAAGCATTGTCTTTTCAGCAGGTACAAAGAAGACAAGTGCTAAAAAATTGACTGTGCTTTTTGCTGATGAATTGAGCGCCATTAAGACAGTTAAAAATTTTGGCGATTGCCTTGAAAAGGCTGCCGATCAATTTATAGTCAATACCAAAAAAGGAACAGAGATTTGTGCTGGTTACCATTGGTTCGGCAGGTGGGGAAGAGATACTTTTATTTCACTACCCGGACTCACTTTAACAAGAGGGAAGGCAGATGTGTGCAAATCAATTTTGGATACGATGCTGAAAGACCTTAAAGGTGGACTGCTCACCAATATCGGTGCCGGCGACGAAGCCCGCTACAATTCTGCCGATGCCTCATTATGGTTTTTTTGGGCTTTGCAAAAATACAGCGCCCACACTTCTACAAGCAAAAAAGTTTGGAAGGACTACGGCGCTAAAATGAAAGATATATTAGTCAACTACAGAAAAGGTACACTGTACAACATTAATATGCAAGAAAATGGATTGCTGTATGGAGGGCAAGAAGATGTTGCTTTGACTTGGATGGACGCAATGGTAGACAATCGACCGGTGACGCCTCGGGCTGGTTTGGCAGTAGATTTAAATGCGCTGTGGTACAATGCCATTTGTTTTGCGTTGGAATCAGCAAGTATTGCCGGAGATAAGGCATTTGTTGAGGAATGGAAGGATATTCCACCCCGATTGAAAACAGCTTTTAAAAATTTGTTTTGGAGTGTAGACAACAGTTACCTAGCCGATTGCATTGATGGCAACCACTTCGACTGGTCGATACGACCCAATCAGGTATTTGCAATTTCACTTCCCTATCCATTGATTGAAGGGGAAATGGCAGCTTCTGTGCTTGAGATAGTTAAGGAAAAATTACTGACTCCGCGCGGTTTGCGAACCCTTTCGCAAAATGATCGTATGTATTCCGGTTTTTACCGTGGAAACCAGCGTGAACGCGATATGATGTACCATCAAGGTGTAGTATGGCCATGGCTTTTGGGTCACTTTGCTGAAGCGTACCTTAAAGTGCATGGAAACGAAGCAAAATATTTTATTCAAGAAATATATGATAGTTTTGCATCGGCGATTTATGAATACGGAGTTGGATCCATCGCAGAAATTTATGATGGAGATGCCCCGCATAAGGCAGTTGGCACAATTTCACAGGCATGGAGTGTAGCGGAATTGCTCAGAATAAGGGAAATGATTGAGGCTAATTAAGTAGGGAAGTGTACAGATGAAAAAGAATAAATTAAAAGTGCTAATGTTTGGCTGGGAATTTCCGCCGCAAATCTCTGGAGGTTTGGGAACAGCTTGTTATGGCTTAGTGAGCGGATTGATTCAACACAATGTTGATGTTTTGTTTGTGGTGCCAAAGTTGTACGGCAAAGAAGACAAGAGTAAATTCAGATTCGTTGATGCCAATCAAGTTGCAGTGAATTTTGACAATCCAAGTTTCAATGAAAATTTGAAAAAGATTTCATATTTAGAAATTAACTCCCGCATTATTCCTTACGTTTCTCCTGAAGAATTCGCTACGATTACTGATGAGACTTTTTCAGATGTAACAATTGACAATAAAGCAAAAACACTGAAATACACCTTTACTGGAAAGTACGGTAAGGATTTGATCAAGGAAGTACAGCAATACGCTATGGTGGCTATGCAAATTGCAAAAGACAATGAAGTCGATGTAATTCACGCCCACGATTGGTTAACCTACCAAGCAGGTATAGTCGCCAAAGAAGTAAGCGGAAAACCCTTGGTTGTGCACGTGCATGCAACGGAGTTTGATCGTTCTGGAGAGCACGTGAATCAAGATGTTTACAATATTGAACGAGCAGGATTTCATGCTGCTGACACCATCATTGCTGTTAGTCGTTTGACGCGTCGTATTTTAATTGATCGCTATGATGTTCCGCCTCACAAAGTGGTGGTGGTGCACAATGCAGTAATTCCACGTTCGAAGGTAATCTATAAGAAAGAGAATTTATTGGACAAGCAAATCGTTACTTTTTTGGGAAGAATAACCTTTCAAAAAGGTCCGGATTACTTTGTTGAAGCTGCACGAAAGGTGATTAATGAAATGCCAGATGTACATTTTGTAATGGCTGGTCACGGGGATATGTATTTGAAATTGGTGGAGCGTGTTGCTGAATTGCGCATGAGCTCTCGTTTTCATTTCACTGGTTTTTTGAATTCAGCAGAAACCGATAAAATGTATGGCATGACGAATGTTTATGTGATGCCATCTGTTTCTGAGCCCTTTGGCATTACGCCATTAGAGGCAATGCGTTCAGGTGTGCCTGTGATTATTTCAAATCAATCGGGCGTAGCAGAGGTATTGAAGTATGTAATTAAAGTTGACTTTTGGGACACCAATATTTTGGCAGATTCTATTTGCGGATTGTTGAAGTACCCAAAAATATCTAAAACATTGGCCGAAGAAGGCTACAAAGAAGTAGAAGGATTGAAATGGGAATACGCGGCATTGCGCGTTAAAGAGGTTTATCAGGAAACACTAAAGCAGTTATCATGAAAAAAATATGTTTTTACTTTCAGGTGCATCAACCAATGAGGTTGAAGTCCTATCGTTTTTTTGACATCAGCAAAGACCACAATTATTTTGATGAAGAGGCCAACAGACGAATCATGCGCAAGGTAGCAGACAAATGCTACTTGCCAATGAATCAACTTTTACTCGATTTAATTTATGAATTTAAAGGTGAATTCAAAGTGAGTTTTTCGATCTCAGGTACTGCTTTGGATCAATTTGAAATGTATGCGCAGGATGTGTTGGATAGCTTCAAACGCTTAGCTGATACAGGATGCGTTGAGTTTTTGGCTGAAACCTATGCACACTCCTTGTCTGCCTTGGTTAGCCCTGAAGAGTTTAAAAATCAGGTGGAACGCCAAGCAAAAAAGATAGAATCACTATTTGGTCAAAAACCAAAGGTGTTTAGAAATACAGAGTTGATTTACTCGAATCACATTGGCTGGTTAGTAAATCAAATGGGATACAAAACAATGGTGACTGAAGGAGCCGATAAAGTGTTGGAATGGCGCAGTCCGAATTATTTGTATCAAAATCAACATGTTCCAGAACTGAAATTGTTGCTTAAAAATTATAAGTTGAGTGATGACTTAGCTTTCCGTTTTTCTCAGTCTTCATGGGGTGAATGGCCTTTGACAGCTGATAAGTATGTGGATTGGTTGAACTCTATTTCTTGGACAGAAGAGATTGTGAATTTATTCATGGATTACGAAACTTTTGGTGAGCACCAATGGGTAGAGACTGGTATTTTTGATTTTATGTACCATTTACCTCGCTTGGTGTTAGAGCGATCTGAATTCCGTTTCTGTACGCCTTCAGAAGCATCTGAGCAACTTCAGGTAAGAGGATCAATTAGCGTTGATAATCCGATATCTTGGGCGGATGAGGAAAGAGATTTGTCAGCTTGGTTGGGCAATCATATTCAAGATGATGCATTTGAAAGCTTGTATCGTTTGGAAAGCAAAGTAAAGCGAATCAACGACAAACAATTGCAGCAAGATTGGTTGTATTTACAAACCAGTGACCACTTTTATTACATGTGCACAAAGTTCTTCGCTGATGGCGATGTGCATAAATACTTTAACCACTACAACACGCCCTACGAGGCATTCATTAATTATATGAACGTTTTGACTGACTTTGAAGAAAGAGTCAACAAGCACATTGCTCAATTGGATGGCAGAACAAAAGTGCAAGCGGTTCCAGAGTTGAAAAAAATTGCAAAGCCTACTGCTAAATCATTAGCTAAGGTTGCTCCAAAAGCGAAGATTGCGGTGAAATCCAAAGCAAAACCAACAGCAAAGGCAAAACCAGCAGCCAAAGCAAAACCAACAGCAAAGCCATTAGCGAAAAAGAAATTGCCTGCTAAAGTTGTGGCAAAGGCAAAACCAGTTGCAAAGCTGAAAAAAGTAGTGAAAGTTAAACCAGTTGCAAAAGTAGTTGCCAAATCAAAAACAGTAGCAAAAAAAGCGGCAGTAAAAAAGAAAAAATAGAAGCAGTGATGGGGCACTGTTAATAGATGAAATAGTCAGTACTAACTTGTAGCAAATAAAGAACATGAAGATTATTATTCCAATGGCAGGTATGGGTAAGCGCATGCGACCACATACTCTTACAACGCCAAAGCCTTTGATTCCAGTAGCCGGTAAACCAATGGTGCAGCGCATCGCGGAAGACTTGGCGAAAATGAGTCCGGAAAAAATAACAGAAATCGCTTTTATTGTTGGCCATTTTGGAGATGTTGCGGAGCAAGGTTTAATGGATGTTGCTAAAAAACTAGGTGCAGTTGGCACCATATATTATCAAGAAGAAGCTCATGGTATTGCTCACGCTTTGCTTTGTGCAAAGGAATCTCTGAGTGAAAAAATACTCATCGTTTTTGCTGATACGCTCTTCATTCCTGATGTTAGTGCGAAAATTGACACTACGCAAGACGGAATAATTTGGGTGCAAAAAGTTGAGGACCCGCGTCAGTTTGGCGTTGTCAAACTGAACGATGAAGGTTATATCACTGACTTTGTAGAAAAATCGCCAACTTTTGTTTCTGACCTAGCCATCATTGGTATTTACTATTTTAGAGATGGTGCTTTTTTGCGCGATGAAATGCAATATTTGATTGACAATAATTTGCGTGAAAAAGGCGAATTTCAATTGACTACCGCCTTAGAAAATATGAAGAAGAAAGGCGCTCGCTTTTCTACTTCTCGTGTAGCGGAGTGGTTGGATTGCGGCAATAAAGATGCAACAGTAGAAACCAATAAGCGCATTTTGGAAGTATATTATGCCGATGGTTCTGCTACCAATCCAAAAGTGGAAATAATCAATTCAAAGATTATTCAACCTTGCTTTATTGGTGAAAATGTAAAAATAGTAGATTCTACTATCGGACCTTTTGCTTCTATTGGTGACAATACGGTGGTTGAAAAATCTGTTCTAGTCAATACTTTAGTACAGAGCAATTCAAAAGTTACGCATGCCAATATTGCCAATTCAATGTTGGGTAATTTTGTTGAGTTTTCAGGCACAACAACGGGGGCAAGTTTGGGCGACTTTAGCGTGTTGAAAGCATAGCTTTTACAGCGAAAAGCACCATCTTAGGCAATCCATTCATAGTGGCGGTTTTCAAGCTGGCTATTAGGCATGTGTCCTTGGTAGTATTTCAATAAGAGATACCTGTTCTGTTGGGCATTGTTGCTGAGAGCAATGACAATTGCATTTTTAAATCCTTGAGTGAATCCGTTTTGTTGAAACATTTTGGCATCTGCTCCCAGAAATAATTTAGTGTTTTTTTTCAACAGCTATCGAAATTCAAATGCCCATTCAAAGGACAATCTTTTGCTCATTGGGATAGAAGCAGCGTTGCTAAAAAAATGATAATTCTATTGTTCATCGGATGATTAAAAATGAATGTAATGCAAAGATTGAAATGTTCAATTGAAAAAAATATCTTCTGATTAATTTTAAGATTGTATTTTCGCTGCAAATTCATTTAGCATGAACATTTCGTACAATTGGTTGAAAAATTACCTAAATATTGATTTACCTGCTGCGGATGTGGCAAGAATACTTACGGATATTGGTTTGGAAGTGGGTGGTTTTGAAAGTATTCAATCGGTGAAGGGTGGTTTGGAAGGATTGGTTATTGGAGAAGTTGTAGAGAAAGAAAAGCATCCCGACGCTGATAAATTGAGTTTGACAAAGGTGAACATTGGTGGTGCTGAATTATTGAGTATCGTTTGTGGTGCGCCCAATGTGGCTGCAGGACAAAAGGTGGTGGTTGCCACGATTGGAACAGTGTTGTACGCGGGAGAAGAATCGTTTACCATTAAGAAATCAAAAATACGCGGCGCACTTTCTGAGGGAATGTTGTGCGGCGCTGATGAAATAGGATTGGGCAAAGGCAATGATGGCATCATAGTCGTTGATGCATCTGTTGCACCAGGAACGCTCGCAAAGGATCATTTCAAGGTTACTTCAGATGTTTTGCTTGAGGTCGACGCTACACCCAACCGTGCTGATGCATTGTCGCATTATGGTGTTGCTCGCGACTTGTATGCATATTTAAAAACCCGTGGAGAAGCGGTTTCGTTGACTTTGCCTTCCATTGAGGCGTTTAAAGTGCAAGGTATGGGGCTTCCTATTTCAGTGCGCATTGAAGACGACGCTTGCTTGCGCTATGCTGGCTTATGCGTTAGTGGCGTTGAAGTCAAAGAATCTCCAAATTGGTTGAAAAATCAGTTGTTGTTGATTGGTTTGAAGCCGATCAACAACTTGGTGGATGTCACAAATTTTGTACTGCATGAACTCGGTCAGCCTTTGCATGCTTTTGATTATGAGGTGGTGCAAGGAAACATAGTCGTGAAAAAAAATTGTGGTGGGTTGAAATTTACAACTTTGGATAAGGTGGAACACGAATTGTCGCATGACGATTTAATGATTTGCAATGCTTCTGTTCCAATGTGTGTTGCTGGGGTGATGGGGGGCTTAGCTTCAGGAACCACCATGCAAACGAAAAATATATTTTTAGAAGCCGCGTACTTCGATTCAATTTCCGTGCGCAAAACTTCGAAGCGCTTGTCGACAAAAAGCGACTCTTCCTACCGTTTTGAAAGAGGTACTGATCCCAATATGGTATTGTTTGCACTGAAGAGAGCAGCCTTGTTGATTCAAGAAGTTGCAGGCGGAAAATTTGATTCAGAATTGGTGGATGTTTATCCGAAAGCACAAGCTCATTTTGACATAGCATTCCGCTACCAGCGTTGTTTTGATCTTTTGGGTGAGGAAATTCTGAAAGAAAAAATAAAGGCAATTTTAACTGCTCTTGAAATTCAAATCGTGTCGGAAGACGATGCAGTGCTGCAGTTAAAGGTGCCGCCTTATCGAGTGGATGTGCTGAGGGAAGTGGACGTGATTGAAGATGTGCTCCGCATCTATGGGTACAACAATATTGCGATTCCCAAAAAGATGAGTGCGTCGTTGGAATACAATAGTGGCATTCCTACAGAGAAAATTCGCAGTTCGGTTTCGCACGAGTTGAGCGCTTTGGGTTTTAATGAGATTTTATGTAATTCATTGACCAATAAGGAATACTATCATGCATATTCTCAGTTTTTAGAGGAAGGTTTTGTCACGCTTTTAAATCCATTGAGTAAAGAATTGATGGTATTGCGAAGGTCAATGGTTTTTGGTGCCCTAGAAGCGGTGCAACGCAATCAAAGTCGTCAGCGCAGCAATTTGATGCTTTTTGAATTTGGCAAAACGTATTCAAAAACGGAAAAAGGCTACTTAGAGCAAAATAATTTGTGTTTGCTTATCACAGGCGTAAAGGAGGAGGAGTCTTGGACCAGTGCTAAAGACAAAGTTGGTTTTTATTCATTGAAGGGCTACGTGAGTCATATGGCGCAACGGATTGGTATTTCAAATCTTAAGCTGAAGGTGACTGAAAATGCGATGTATTCAGAAGTTTTTGAACTGCGTGCAGGAAAGAAAGTACTCGGGGAAATTGGCATTTTAAACAAAAAATTGACCAAGCAGTTCGACTGCAAAGAAAGTGTTTTTGTCGCCAATATTTTATGGGATAGCTTCTGTGATTTGGCTCAGCAAAATAAAATTCAGTATTCTGAACTGCCTAAATTCCCAGAAGTTCGTCGTGACTTATCGCTGCTTCTGAGTAAAGAAACAAAGTTTGCTGAATTGGAAACTTTGGCTTTTGATTTAGAAAAGCAACTGCTTAAAGAAGTGAACCTTTTCGATGTTTACGAAGGGAAAAATTTGGTTGAGGGTAAAAAATCTTACGCATTGAGTTTTATTCTTCAAGACGTTGAAAAAACGCTTGTTGAACAGCAAATCGACAAGGTAATGGAGAAGCTATTGAAAGGTTATCAGGAGAAATTAGGGGCAGAGTTGCGTTAGTGCGTTGCAATTCCATTTGCGGCAGACTTTAGTGTAAATCCTTTGGCCTGAATTACAGTGGTCGACAACTTTCGTGGGCAATTATGCTATAAAGTCGCGAATTTTTATATTTTTGTTGTTACCACATTAAAAAGATAGGCATGCAAAATAAATTCACGATTGGGTCTCTTGCTATTGTTTTTTCGGCCTTATTGGTCTCATGTTCAGGTTATTGGAAAGGTGATTATACGCTGAAGGAAAAATTGACATTGCGCAAAGCACAAGTAAGCGCAAACGAAGAGGACTATGCATCTGCAGCGCAGTTTTACAAGGCGGTGTTTAACGAGCACAAATCAGATGCTTATCTAAACTATAAAATGGGGGAGTGTCAACTCCTACAAGGTGAAGTGAGTGAAGCATTGACTTATTTTGAGTTGGCAGAAGCTAAAAGTGAAGGCCTTGAACCAATGTACACTTTCCGTTATGGACAAGCGTTACAAAAGATTGGTTCGTACAAAAAAGCGGCTGAAATGTATGAGAAATTCAAGAGTTCGGCTTCTAAATCAGATTTAAAGTATACCAATGTTCAAATGTACGCCAATCAGGTACAGTTTGCTATTAAAGCAGTTGATAAACCAATGAATGCACAGGTTGTAAATGCAGGTGCAGCTATAAACTCTGTGTATTCTGACGGCATACCTTCGCTCACTGCAGATGGAAAAACGTTGATTTTCACTTCAGCGCGTCCCGATGGAATGGGTGCTAAGGCAGAAGCAGGTGCAGAATATTTTCAGGATATTTATGGTAGCAATTGGAACACTGCGAGCAAGAGTTGGTTAAGTGCTAAAATGCTCGAAGGCGGTATCAATACAGCTGGACACGATGCGAATACAGCGATTGCACCAGATGGTTCCTCTATTTTTGTATATAGAAACATACAAGATGGAGCAGAAAAAACTGGGTCAGGAGACATTTTTGTTTCTGCAAAAGATGAAAGCGGATCTTGGTCAATTGGAAAGCAAGTGACTACTATTAATTCTGATTATTTTGAAACTGGAGCCTGCGTGTCGGCAGATGGTAAAAAAGTATTTTTTGTGAGTGAAAGAAATGACGTAATGCACAAAAACTATGGCAATACGGATGTTTTTATGATTGAAATGCAAACGGATGGAAGTTGGAGTGCGCCAACCAACATTGGGCCTGTTGTCAATACGCCACAAGATGAAATTTCAATTTTTGTGCATCCCGATAGTAAAACTTTGTTTTTCGCATCTTCAGGTCACGATGACAATATGGGGGGGTATGATATTTTTAAAACGGTATACGAAAACGGCGTTTGGTCAAAACCAGTGAATTTGGGCTATCCTATCAATACTTTTAGAGATGAACGTCATTTTGTTTTGGCGGCAAACGGTCTTAGTGCATTTTACGCTACCCAACTTGATGCTGCGCGCAAAGATTTAGACATCTATCAAATCAACTTGGCGAACTACAATGTTGTGACTGGAGTTAGCAGAAATTCAATTGTTGTAAAAGGATTGGTTAAAGATGCTGAGTCGGGCGTTGGTTTGCCGGCAGATGTATTTGTTAGAAACTTGGACAGTGCTCATGTGACTCGTTTTACAGCGAACGAAAAAGGAGAGTTTGTTTACCATGTGGTTGGTGGACAGAAGTACAAACTTCAAGCGGTAATTCCTGGTTATAATGTTTACGAAGGAGATATTGACGCTCCTATGGAACAAAATTTACAGGCAGAAATGGCTTACTTGGCCTCTTTGCAAAGAGATCCTGAGGTTAAAATGAATTCTGTTCCTGTTTCCGAGCAGGAAGTATTTTCGGAAGCTCATTTGACTTTTGTAAGTGCAATGGATTCTATTCGATTCACTGCTGCGTCTAAAAAAGCGATGGCTGAAAATATTGAAAGATTGAAAAAAGATACTTTCTTGAAAGTGAAAATTACTGGAAATTATTTCGACCCAAAAGAAAGTGCAGAAATTTGTATGGGAGAGTCATTCAAGCTTGTTGACTATGTTCGTACCATGCTATTGGCACAAGGTATTGCTTTTGATAGAATTGACATCAATGCTGCAGGTAATACTCATCCATTAACTTCTGATTTGAAGAGCAAAGAAGGTAGAGCTGAGAACACACGTATTGACATGCAGATTGAATACTAATAAGTATTTTTGTGTCTCTTGAAAGTATCGTTCGTGACATTCAAAAAAAGGATGTAAAACCCATTTATTTCCTTTCTGGGGATGAGCCTTACTATATTGATTATATCTCTGATTATATTGAAGAACATTTGATTGCAGAGGAAGACAAAGCCTTCAATCAATCTGTGTTTTATGGTAAAGATGTTGATTTACAAAATGTAGTTAACCTAGCAAAACAGTTTCCAATGATGGGTGAGCGCCAATTGTTGATTGTGCGGGAGGCCCAAGAAATCAAAGTTTTTGATGCGCTTGAAAATTACTTAAAGCATCCGCAATCTACTACGGTGCTGGTTTTTTGCTATAAAGGCAAATCGCTTGACAAAAGAAAAACCCTTTCAAAAACAATTGATAAAGTAGGTGTTCTTTTTGAATCAAAGAAGCTCTATGAAAATCAAGTGCCTGAATGGGTAGTGAAGTACGTAGAGTCAAAGGGATTCAAAATTGCGCCAAAAGCATCTGTAATGTTGACGGAGTTTTTAGGCAACGAACTATCGAAGATCACCAACGAAGTAGATAAACTTTGCATTTTACTACCTATGGGATCAATGATAAGTCCCGAGGTGATCGAGAAGAACATTGGAATTAGCAAGGATTATAATATTTTTGAATTGAACAATGCCATTGGCAGTAAGGATTTTGATAAGGTGATGCGCATTGTGCATTATTTTGCAGCCAATCCAAAAAGTAATCCTTTGGTGGTAACGCTTGCAACGTTGCACGGCTTCTTTCTAAAGGTGATGATGTATCATTTTGCTCCCGACAAAAATCCAGAAACATTGGCAACTCTTTTAAAGGTGAATAAGTTTTTCATGAAGGATTATCAAACGGCAGCCCGCAATTACCCACCAAAGAAGATTAGTTTGATTTTTGATTTACTCAATACCTACGACCTCAAATCGAAGGGTGTTAACAATCCTAGCACTGCAGATGGTGAGCTTTTAAAAGAGTTGGTTTACCAAATGATGCGCTGATTACTGCGGCACAATTCGTTGTCATCATAATTGTTCAGACTTTATTTTCCATTTCATTCTATATTACACAACGAATATTCGTAGATTTGCATCCGGCAAAAATAAATGGAGCCAATCAAATGATGCCGGACACAAAATACATATTCGTAACAGGTGGAGTTACTTCTTCACTAGGAAAAGGAATCATCGCAGCCTCATTGGCTAAGTTGTTACAAGCGCGAGGATATACCGCCACCATTCAGAAATTAGATCCCTACATCAACGTAGATCCAGGAACTTTAAATCCCTATGAGCATGGCGAATGTTTTGTCACCGATGATGGTGCTGAAACAGATTTGGACTTGGGACACTATGAAAGATTTTTGAATGTATTGACTTCTCAAGCCAACAATGTCACTACAGGTAGAATCTATCAATCGGTAATCAACAAGGAGAGACAGGGTGCCTACTTAGGAAAAACAGTTCAGGTTATACCGCATATCACCGATGAGATTAAGGACAGAATTCAAGCTTTAGGAAAAGAAAATAAATGGGATTTCATATTGACTGAAATTGGTGGAACTGTGGGTGATATTGAGTCGCTTCCATACATTGAATCTGTGCGTCAATTGAAATGGGAACTTGGTAACAGATGCTTGGTGATTCACCTTACATTGATACCTTACCTCGCAGCTTCGGGTGAGTTGAAAACAAAACCTACACAGCATTCGGTTAAAAAATTATTGGAATATGGTCTTCAGCCTGACGTTTTGGTTTGTCGCGCAGAACATGAAGTACCTTCAGACGTTCGAAGAAAAGTGGCTTTGTTTTGCAACGTTGAACCACATGCAGTGGTGGTGTCAATGGACGCTGAGTCGATTTACGATGTGCCTTTGCTGATGATGGAAGAGAAGTTGGATGCTGTTGTTTTGGAGAAATTCAAAATGAAAGTAGGCAAAGAGCCTGAGATGAAAGAGTGGAAGCAGTTTTTGAAAAAATTGAAAAATCCAAAGAAAAAAGTAAAGATCGGTTTGGTTGGTAAATATGTGGAGTTGAAAGATGCATATAAATCCATCGCTGAATCGTTTATTCACGCAGGTGCATCCAACGACTGCAAAGTTGAATTGGAGTGGATTCACTCTGAAAAAGTAAACGACGAATCAAAAGATGAGTTGTTGGGGCATTTGAATGGCATACTGGTTGCTCCTGGTTTTGGTGAGCGTGGCTTGCAAGGTAAACTGATTGCCGTGCGTTATGCACGCGAAAACAAAATTCCTTTCTTGGGTGTTTGCTTGGGAATGCAATGTGCGGTTGTTGAATTTGCTCAAAATGTTTTGAAATTGAAGGCGAGTTCTACTGAACAAGATCCTAAGTCAAAACATCCAGTAATCGGCTTAATGGAAGAACAAAAAAGCATTACCAAAAAAGGTGGCACTATGCGATTGGGCGCTTACCCTTGTAAAATTAAAAAAGGAACAAAAGCTTTTGAAATCTACCAATCTACCGAGATTCAAGAAAGACATCGCCACCGTTATGAATTCAACAATAAATACTTGCAGCAGTTCGAAGAAAATGGAATGACGGCTTCTGGCATCAATCCAAAAAATGGTTTGGTAGAAATCGTTGAATTAAAAGATCATCCTTGGTTTGTAGGAGTTCAGTTTCATCCCGAATACAAAAGTACAGTAGCAAATCCGCATCCTTTGTTTTTGGGATTTGTGAAAGCAGCATTGGTTAATTCAAAAAGTTGATATATAAAATAGAATGGATAAAAATTCGATTATTGGTTTCGTATTAATAGGTTTAATACTTCTAGGTTTTTCTGTTTACACTGCTAACACCGACAAAACGCCGGAAAGCGCTAAGACAGAAGTACAATCACAAAATACAAATTCAGCTGCGGCAGCAGTAAGCACAAGTGCTGAGGCAAGCGCAACGATCGCTCCTGTTGCTGGAGGAGATTCTTCTGCAACGGATTCTTTGCGTCAGGTGATTTTGAATGAAGGTTTGAAAAAAGATTTTGGTTTGTTTTACAATTCTACCAAAGGTGCCAACAAAGATATAGTGGTAGAGAACGAAAAAATGAAAATCACTTTTTCTGAAAAAGGCGGATATATTTCTAAGGTTGAATTGAAGGGTTACGACGCTTTTCACAGCGATGGCAAAGACTTGAATTTGTTCATTCAGGATTCGTCGTATTACCAAATCAATTTTAATCACGTGGGCAAAAAATTGAATACACGCGATTTTTATTTCGTGCCTTCATCGGCTAACTTTTCTGTTAAGGGCGACGAAAGTAAAGTGATTTCATTCAAGTTGGCAACAGCAGAGAATCCCAATAAGTACATTGAATTGCAATATGTCATTCCTGGCAATGACTACAAAATTGGATTTAGTGTGAATATTGCTGGATTAGAAAGAGACATTACTGGAACAGATAAAGGATTGATTTTTGAATGGGAGCAATTCACTCCTAATCAAGAAAAAATCATCTCTGAAGAAAGAAAAGTTGCGACGGTTTTTTACTACAATACTGACGAAGAAGATTACGACTATATCAGCGAAGGATCACGTGATGAAACAGAGGCCCTTGACTTTGGTGTGAAATGGGTGTCATTGAAACAGCAGTTTTTCTCGTCTATTTTTATTTCTGAAAAAGATGCAATCAAAGGCGGTAAGGTGAGTGCTTTTTTTAACGAAGACGACACCACCTACGTTAAGCGAATGCACACTGAATTGCCTCTTCCTTTAGCGGCGGCCGGACTCACAAGCAACAATTATTCTTTTTACTTCGGGCCAAATGATTACGACCTTTTAACGACATACGAAGGATTGCACCTTGAAGACCAGGTGAATTTGGGTTGGGGTATTTTTGGTTGGGTGAACCAGTATTTCATGTTGCCTATCGTAGACTTGTTTCACAGCTGGGGTATCACTGCAGGAGTAATTATTATTTTATTAACTCTCGTGATCAAAATGGTGTTGTTTCCCATCACCTACAAAAACTATTTATCTTCTGCGAAGATGCGTGTCATCAAGCCTGAACTGGATAAGCTGAATGCGGCAAACAAAGATGCTGATCCTTTGAAAAAGCAGCAAGCGACCATGGAACTCTACAAAAAGACAGGAGTCAACCCAATGGCGGGTTGTTTACCAGCTTTGTTGCAGATGCCAATTTTATATGCCTTGTACCGCTTGTTTCCCGCTTTGATGGAATTGCGTCAACAACCTTTTTTATGGGCTGAGGATTTGTCGGCTTACGATTCTATCTATGAATTTGGATTTGATATTCCGGTTTATGGAAACCACATTTCCCTGTTTACCATTATGATGGCAATCTCTTTGTTTTTCTATACTCGCTTTACACAGCAAATGTCTCCTAGCGCCGCTGCTTCCGGAGGTGGAGAGATGCAGCAAGCGATTCAAAAGCAAATGAAAATAATGATGAATTTGATGCCTTTCTTGATGTTGTTTTTCTTCAATAATGTTGCGGCAGGTTTGACTTTCTACTATTTCTTGGCCAACGTGATTACAATCGGACAAACTTTGGTGATCAAAAAATACTTTGTCAATGAAGCAGCTATCATGGCTAAAATTGAAGAGCACAAGAAAAAGCCAGTAACTAAATCGCGTTTTCAGAAAAAACTAGAAGAGTTGCAGTCGCAATCTAAAAGATAGGAAATCTTAGTATCTTGTTGTGAAATCGCTTACATGTATATAAGTGTGAAGGATGTCTCAAGAATACAAAGTAAATATAGCAATGCAGTGCGGAAACACCAGTAGCAACAAGGGGTGTAGATGTGCTGCATTTGTTGTTTTTGATAAGGTGTAATTAGTTGAAAAACGAAATTTATGGAAGAAGGTAGTGTCAGTGCTAGTATAGAAGAAGGAATTGGAAAAATTGTTTTTGCTCATCCCAAAAGCAACTCTCTGCCTTCTGACTTGTTAAATGGTTTGGCGGCGCAGATTGATCGATTTGCTGCTGATAGTGAAGTAAAGGTGCTTTTAATTTCGTCGAAAGGAGACAAAACATTTTGTGCCGGGGCCTCTTTTGATGAATTGTTAGCAGTGCAAAACAAAGAAGAAGGTGCCGCTTTCTTTTCGGGATTTGCAAAGGTAATCTTGGCAATGAAAGCCTGTCCAAAATTTATAATTGTGAAGATACAAGGCAAGGCCATTGGCGGTGGAGTTGGTTTGATTGCTGCTGCCGATTATAGTTTTGCGCTGGAAAGCGCTTCCATAAAACTCAGTGAATTGAGTATTGGCATTGGTCCCTTCGTCATTGGTGCTGCGGTGCAGCGTAAAATTGGCCTTTCCGCCTTTTCTGCTTTAAGTATTCAATCAACGCAATGGCAGAGTGCACAGTGGGCTTTCGATAAAAATTTATATTCAGCTATTTGCCTTTCGCAGCAAGAAATGGATACAGCTGTAAATGCATTGCTGCAAAATCTTGCCTCCTCTTCTTTGCTTGCCATGAAAGCAATAAAAGAAATGTTGTGGGAGGGGACAGATCATTGGCCGGTCTTGTTGCATGAGCGCGCTGCTATTAGTGGCGAATTGGTGCTTTCACCGCAAACAAAAGAAATACTTACTCAATTTAAGAAATAAACTTTCCAATGAATATTGTTGTAACAGGAGCGAGTAGTGGAATAGGCTATGCCACGGTATTGGAAATGGTCAGGCAAAAAGTCACGCGTATTTATGCCCTAGGCAGAAATGCAGTCAAATTGCAGCAACTGCAAAATGCCTGTGCCGCCATTGGAGATACAGAAGTGATATTGGTGGAGTGCGATCTGACGCAGATCAATTTTGAGGATTTGCGCAGCGTGTTTGGAGAAAACTGTATTGACGTGTTGATCAACAACGCGGGTACATTAGTCTATGCTCCCTTTGAGAATATTAGTCCGACAGATTTGGATTTGATTTATAAAACCAATGTTTACGCACCTTTTCTTTTAACGCAATTGTTGTTGCCCAATTTAAAGAAGTCTAAAATCGCGCACGTTGTCAATATAGGAAGTATGGGAGGAGTGCAGGGATCGCTCAAGTTTTCAGGGCTGTCCGTCTATTCTTCAAGCAAAGCGGCTATCGCTGGATTGAGCGAATGTTTAGCGCAAGAATTGAAAACGCAAGGCATTAAAGTGAATTGTTTGGCCTTGGGTGCTGTTAATACAGAAATGCTGGCCAGTGCTTTTCCTGGTTATAAGTCTGAAATGGAGCCGCAGATGATGGCTGAATACATTGTAGATTTTGCCTTAAAGCAGCATAAATTCATCAATGGAAAGATTGTGGCTGTTTCTGCTACTACTCCTTGAAAATAATATTCTCTCACTATCAGTCGATTAGCATTTTTCTTTAAAAAAAGTGCTGCGATAATTTTGAGATGGAAAACATTCTACTACATTTGCCCTCCCCAATAGCAAGGGTAAGTTCATTAAGGTGTTTTGAGATCGGAGAGTTTATTGTGAAAAATAATATTGAATTTATTTAATAATATTTGGAAGTGATAAAAACTTAGTTATCTTTGTCGCCCCATTGAAGGGAATCGTTCT
>CANFBW010000004.1 GCA_947444925.1 Flavobacteriales bacterium
GCCACTTCACTTTCTTTCAGTTCTTGCTCTTCAACGATCGCATCGATTTTTTTGTCAACGTCGTCGTTTTTCTCTTCTGCACTTTCTTCGCCTGGACGCGTACCGAAAATTGCTTCTAAATCTTCTTTGAAGATCACCTCTTTTTCTAAAAGCAAACGCGCCAATTTACCTAAAGAATCTTTGTGCTCTGTCAAAATATTTTTGGCAACGAGGTATGCTTCTTCAATGATAATGCGCACTTCAGCGTCGATGGTTTCCGCTGTTTTTTCGCTGTAAGGTTTGGTCAACGCATATTCATTAGCGCCTGATGAATCGTAATAACTCACATTGCCAATTTTGTCGTTTAAACCGTACACAACGATCATTGAAGTGGCTTGCTTTGTCACTTTTTCTAAGTCGCTCAAAGCACCTGTGGAAATTTCTCCAAAAACAATTTGTTCAGCTGCTCTGCCACCTAAAGCAGCGCACATTTCGTGAAATATTTGATCTTTTGTTGTGATTTGTCTTTCTTCAGGAAGATACCAAGCAGCACCCAATGAGCGGCCTCTAGGAACGATGGTAACTTTTAGTAAAGGAGAAGCGTGACGCATAAACCAGCTCACTGTAGCGTGTCCCGCTTCGTGGTATGCGATGGTTTCTTTTTCTTTTGGAGTAATGATTTTGTTTTTCTTTTCGAGTCCACCAATGATACGGTCAACGGCGTCAAGAAAGTCTTGTTTGCCAACGCTTGTTTTGTTCGTACGGGCAGCGATTAATGCGGCTTCGTTACAAATATTGGCGATATCGGCACCCGAAAAACCAGGTGTTTGTTTGGCTAAAAACTCAACTTCAACAGTACTGTCTGTTTTGATGGGTTTAAGATGCACTTTGAAAATGTCTTTTCTTTCGTTGAGGTCGGGCATGTCCACGTATATCATACGGTCGAAGCGACCGGCACGCATCAACGCTCTGTCTAAAATGTCAGCTCTATTTGTTGCGGCCAAAACAATGATACCGCTGTTGGTGCCGAAGCCGTCCATTTCGGTGAGCAATTGGTTGAGTGTATTTTCTCTTTCGTCATTTGCACCTTGCGCAGGATTTTTCCCACGGGCTCTACCAATGGCGTCAATTTCGTCTATGAAGATGATACATGGTGCTTTCTCTTTCGCTTGTTTGAACAAGTCGCGCACTCTAGATGCACCAACGCCCACAAACATTTCAACGAAGTCAGAACCTGATAAAGAGTAAAAAGGAACTTTTGCTTCTCCAGCAACGGCTTTTGCCAACAAGGTTTTTCCTGTACCTGGAGGTCCTACTAATAGGGCTCCTTTTGGAATTTTAGCACCGAGTTCGGTGTATTTTTTAGGGTGTTTAAGAAAATCAACAATTTCTTTAATCTCCACTTTAGCTTCTTCCAATCCGGCAACGTCGGCGAAAGTAATGTCCACTTTAGCGTCTTTGTCGAAAAGCGTTGCGCGTGATTTTCCAATGTTGAATATTTGTCCGCCTGGACCACCGCCACCGCCCATGCGGCGCATCATGAAGATCCAAAAAACAGCCATTACGCCAAGCATCAATAAGATGCCAGAAATGCTTTCTAAAAAAGAGTGTTCTCTGTTTTCGTTGTCTACCAGCACTGCATGGTTTGGTGTTGCTGTGGCATTGTAGGCGTCGATTTCCTTTTGAAAGCTATCGGCCGAAGTAATGTCAAAGGTGTATTGCGGACCGGTTTTGGCAATTTTTGCATCGGTTTTTACCTCTTTGGTATTTAAAATAGAATCGCTAAGATAGGCTTCAACAAAAAGCTTTTCATCCAATTTTACAATTACAATTTTTTTGACTTTCCCTTGTGCCAAAACATCTCTTTTGAATTCAGAACTTCCAATTTCCTTGGGCCCACCTGGCATATCCATAAATTGGTAAACAAGGATGAGTCCGATCACCAAAAGGAAAATCCATTGAATGGGAAAATTGACTTTTGTTTTCTTAGGTAATTTAGCAGATGACATAGGGCGTTGCGGTTTTTTTAATTAATCTTGGTTTGGAATCACTGTGGTGTCGGCGTCGGCCCAAAGATCTTCTAATTTGTAAAATTCGCGGGTGTGTTGTTGAAACACATGCGCAATAACGGAAACATAGTCGATCAGAATCCACTCAGAATTGCTGAATCCTTCTCTCTTCCATGGATATTCTCCCGTTGTTTTTTTGACTTCTTTTTCAAGGCTGCCTGCAATTGCGTCGGCATGTGTACTTGAATTACCACTCGCAATTACAAAGAAATCACAAATGGAGTTTTGAATTTTGCGAAGGTCGATCACCACAATGTCTAGTGCTTTCATTTCCTGCATTCCGGCAACGATAAGCTCAGACAATATTTTTGATGGGCCATTGGCAATAGCGTCTTTTTTTGCTGTTTCTTTTTTAACCACTGCTGTTTTGGCTTTGCCTTTTGCTAAAGGTTTCGCTTTCGCAACTGCTTTTGCAACAGGCTTGGCCTTTGTAGTTCCCGCTTTTGCTTTGGGTGCTGCTTTCGCCTTCGCCGCTACTTTTGGTTTAATAGTTTTAGCTGCTGCCTTTGCTTTTGGTGCTAATGCTTTCGCTGCAGGTTTTTTGCTTTTTGCTTTTTCGGCTGGCTTTTCACTTTTTGATGTTGCCGTTTTTTTCGCTACAGTTTTTGGTTTTTTACCGCTTACTTTCGCTTTTTCTTTCTTAGTACTATCTGAAGCTTTTCCAGCCATTGAAAAATGATTTTATATTTACGTTCAAAAGTAAGGAAATAATTCTACACTTTTTGTAGGATTTTCCTCCTTTTTAAAATTAACATTGTTTATGAGCAACGCTGTATTCACAAGGGTTTTGGAGATAGATGAGCTTGCTTCAACGTCAATGGAGGCGAAACGACTTTGTGCGGAGGTGAGTGGTCAAAATTTGGCGGTTTGGACTAGAAAGCAAACGCAGGGGCGGGGCCAAGTTGGTGCCACTTGGTACACTGGTGCCAAAAAAGACATTGCATTTAGTTTAATTTTTTACCCAGGTAGTTTGTTGGTTCAGCAGCAATTTTTATTGAATATGGTTGTTTGCAATGCATTGTGTGCCTATGTGAAATCTGTTATTACAGACAAGGAAGTGCATGTGAAATGGCCCAATGATATTTTGATTGGCAATAAAAAGGTGTGCGGGGTATTGATTGAAAATATTGTTCGTGGTCAAGTGATTAATCATTCCGTTATTGGCGTTGGATTAAATGTAAATACGATACAATTTCCCAGCGCGCTTCATCAAGCGACTTCTTTGATGTTAGAACAGGCACTTTTTAAAGGAACTCAGCGCAGCGAAACACTAAATGTTATTGAACGGGTGGGGGAGGCATTGTCAGTTTTTTATGAGGTGTTGCCCAATGCGAAGGCAATTGAAGAAGATTATCTTTCGAATTTATTTGGGATGATGGAAGAGCGCACTTACATCAAAGATGGACAATCATTTAAAGCAACAATTACCGGGGTTGACGATTCAGGCAAGCTGAAAATGCTGGTGCAGGGAAATGAAGAGTTGTTCGGGTTTAAAGAGATTTCCTTTGTTTACTGATGTATCTCTTGAAGCTTGTGCATGTTGTAATTGAAAAACTGCGTCAAAGGTCCTTTGACAACCATTTCCATGAACATGTTGATGTCGCCTTCAAAATCCATATAAGTCTCACAAGTGCTGTCAGTGAGTGGTGTGATGACACACTTTAAGTCAAATTTAATAGGAGATACTGATGTGGATACCAAGTGTACCAATGATGGCGCACTTTGGTCTTGTAGTTTTAAGCCTATTGCCGCCATCTTTTTAATGCTGAAAGAGCATTCTGTTTCAGAGCTTACCCATTTCTCTACTTTGTCCTGCGGCAAAAGCTGATTGAAATTGTTGAGGTTTACCAAAAAAGCGAACACCTTAGCGGCGGGTGCGTTGATGATTTTTTTATCGGTTTGTAAGGATGTCATTGCTTGTCAGTTTACCCCAGTTTGCGGGATCCATGCGCCAAGTTTTAATTAAATCTTGTTGCGCTTCTGTTATATATCCTGATTTTACGGCTTGCTGAATTAGCGTGTCGTAGGCAGAAAGGGTAATCAAATCACATTTTTCGTTTTGAAAACTTTTGTTGGCTACTTCAAAGTCGTAAGTGAAAATAGCCGCCATTCCTAAAACGGTAGCTCCTGCGGAGCGAAGAGATTCAACAGCTTTTAAACTGCTTTTTCCGGTTGAAATCAAATCTTCAACCACCACTACCGATTGTCCAGAATTCACAACACCTTCAATAATATTGCCCAAGCCGTGTTCTTTTGGTGCTGAGCGAACGTAAGCAAATGCAACGCCCAAGTCTTGAGCTACAAGCGCTCCCAAGGCGATGGCGCCAGTGGCAACACCAACAATTACATCGGGTTTGCCATATGTTTCCACAATTGCGCTAGCCATTTGCTGGCGAACGTAGGTTCTTATTTTTGGATATGACAAGGTCACTCTATTGTCGCAATAGATTGGCGATTTCCATCCCGATGCCCAAGTGAATGGATCGTTCGGTTGAAGCTTTATCGCTTTGACTTGTAATAGATATTCCGCAACTTTGGAAGCTGCATCTTTATTAAACACCATTTGGCAAATGTATAAAGTTTTTGTTAACGGTAAACCTTTGATTTTTTCGACACAAAGGTTTTCAACATTGAATTTGTTGGAATTCAAGGGAGAAGAATCAAAAAAAAAGTTACTAACCGTCATTGAACGCCTCGAAGACGACCCTCTTTTCAATGGTGTTGAGATCGTAGCGCGCCATTTGGAGAAAGTGTGGGCAGACTTCTGTTCCTTCTACAAACTCATTGAAGCAGCCGGTGGAATCGTTAAAAACGACGATAAGATTTTGGTGATCTACCGTTTGGGAAAATGGGATTTGCCAAAAGGAAAAATGGAAACTGAGGAATCGCAAAGCGAGGCTGCTTTGCGTGAGGTGGAAGAAGAATGTGGTGTTAGTGGTTTAAAAATTGTTGATAAACTTCCTGAAGTGATGCATACTTATGTGCTAGACAACGAGCGAATTTTAAAAATTACCTATTGGTTTGACATGCGGACGAGTTATAAGGGAGTTCTGCATCCACAAATTGAAGAAGACATTTCTGAGGTCAAGTGGGTGTCGAAAGACGAAATGCAAGAAGTTTTGGGCAATACGTATTCTTCTATTAAAGAGTTGCTGCAATTGTATTTACTGCAAGATTAGGACGATGTATCATCGGACTGTTATGGAAAGAACATGCATGGTTTTAAACGAAGTCACTAAATGTGCGCGGCGTAGTATCAACAAAGAGTGTTTTGAAATGCGTGTTTTAGCCTTCGATAAGGCGTTTCAATTGGTTTTCAAATCCCTGAGAAGGACTCTTGGCGGGGTAATACACGATTTTGCCTTCAGGGCTGATTAAGATCCATTGGGTCATTTGGTTGCGTTCGTAGTTCTCAACGCGTATGTCTTCAATACGGTAATTCATCAGTAAATCTTCGTTTTTCTGGTAGTTTAAAATAGGCCAGGTGTATTGATTTTGCTGCATGAATTGTTGAAATAGTTCAGTGTCGTAGTCGGTGGAGATGCTTACCACCTCTAGGTTTTTGGCGTAATGTGTTTGCAGGTAACTCAAGGTCTTCATTTCTTCTTCATAGGTTTTGTCCCACACTTTGAAGAAACTCAAGTAGATGTATTTTCCTTGGTGCTGGCTGAGTTTGAACTCTTCGTTTTTGCTGTTGAGTAGCACAATCTCAGGCGCCATGGTACCTGTTTGTAAATGAAAAATGATTCCCTTGACGTGGGCGGCCATGCTTCTGATTTTTGAATTTTGTGTCGTAGTAATTACCGAATCAAGCAGGGCGCTCATGGCTTTGGTGTTGTATTCAGGATTGTTTTGCAACTCTAAAAAACCATTGATAAGAATCAGCGAGGATAAGTCTTCGTTGAAGGGTATTCCAGGCGAAACTTTCTGCAGCAATTCACTGTATTTTTTGGCATTGATGAGATAGGTGAAATTGCTTTTATCTTCGTTCGCCAGCTCAAATTTTAAGTAGCCCCGGTAAATGTTTTGAAACATACCAATGTATTGTATGTTGTTGAGATCGAGTGGTTGAGCGCTGAAATATTTTTTTCTGATTTTATCGGGGTGGTTTTTTAACAACAAAGCGTCGAAAGTACCAATGGTGTATTTGAGGTATTGTTTGAAATAAGGATTGTCGTATTGATCGAGTTTTTCGAGTTGTTTGATGAAGTTTAAAATCAGTTTAGGTCCATTGGAATAGTAAAGGTTTTGTTGATTTTTACTAATAAACTCGCTGACTTCACGGTCCACTTTGTCGATAAGAAAATTGAGTTCCGTACTGTCAGAATTCAGCATGCGGAAAGGTTGAATGTCTTTAGCCAAATAGCCAACCTCTTTAATTAGACGAGGGTTCAGTGGTGGTGCAAAAACGGTGTATGTCTTTGCTGGTTCAGCGAACAACGTGCGCTTTGATTTTCCCAGTACCACGAAAATCATTTGTACTTCTTGTATGTCGAAAGTGGCAGTAAAACTTCCGTTCTCATCGGTAGTTCCCGCGTATACAGCTGCTTTGTGCTGTGTTAAAAAATCGCTTACAATTTCAACGTGGTAGCTTTGATTGATAAAGGTGGATTTATTGCATAAAACTGTTACATCGCCCGCCAATAAACGAAGGTTCAAAAGTAGAAACAATATAAGACTGCATTTATACATCTGCGTTGACCTCATTAGGTAGAAACTGACTGGCGTCTCCGCCGTGTTTCAAGATATCACGAATGATGATTGAATTTATTGCTGAAAATTGAGGTTCGGTCACCAGATATACTGTTTCAATGTCTTTGGCAATAGCATGATTCATCATGCCTAAACTGCGCTCGTATTCAAAATCTTTGCCGTCGCGCAAGCCTCTCAAAATAAAACCTGCATGCACTGTTTTGCAAAAGTCGATGGTCAAGCCTTCGTAAGTGTGAACAGTAATGTTGGGGGTATTGTGAAATATTTTTTTTATCCAATTCAAGCGTTGTTCTAAAGGAAAATAGCCTTCTTTATTGGAGTTTTTGCCAATGCCAATGATGATTTCATCAAATAGTGACAAACCGCGCTCAATCACGCTTATGTGTCCTAAGGTGATGGGGTCGAAAGTTCCCGCAAAAACAGCTATTCTTTTAGTTGACATGGATCAAATATACAAAATCATATTAATTGTGTGAACCTTGATGTATTTGTGAAGCTGCAATACATCTACAAGTTGAACGCACTGATCATGAACTTGAATTAATCGCGGTATATTTTAATGTAGCAATCGGTGATTTGATATTCTCCGTTTGGCGCTTGCATGCTAAGTATTTCTTCTGCAATGAATTCAATGATTCTTTGTTTTTCTGATACTTTGGTTTGGGTGTCGTGCTCCCAGTCTGCATCTTCGGGCACGGTGATAAGCGCCAAAATAGCGTCGTCGCCATATTCGTAATGCAGTTTAAAAGTGGTTTTCTCGCTGCTATACTCAACATACTGTTTCTTTTTTACGCTTTTGAAAACTACTTTTTGTTCTGACATGAGTTATATATTAAATACTTTGTTTTAAAAATCCAGAAGTGTATGTTTTACCCTTCTTCACCATTTCTTCGGGCGTGCCCTGAAAAACAATTTGTCCGCCGTCTTCACCGCCTTCCGGACCAACGTCAATGATCCAATCGGCACATTTGATTACTTCCATGTTGTGTTCGATCAGCCACAAGGAGTTGCCGTTGTTGATGAGTTGTTCAAATGCGAGGAGCAAGTTACGAATATCATGGATATGTAATCCTGTTGTTGGTTCGTCAAAGATAAAAAGTGTTGACGATGCTGCGGCTCCCTTGGCTAAAAATGAGGCGAGCTTAATGCGCTGCGCTTCGCCACCACTCAAGGTGCTGGAGGATTGGCCAAGAGTGATGTAACCCAAGCCTATTTCTTGTAAGGGCTGTAGTTTATTGACAATGCGCTGATCAGCGTTGCTTTTGCCGGCTTTCAAGGCCGTGCCTTTAAAGAATTCAAGCGCATCATCAACGGTAAGGTTTAAAATATCGTTTACATTTTTGTCGTGGTATTTCACCTCTAAAATTTCTTCTTTGAAGCGCTTTCCATTGCATTCGTCGCATAGCAAACTTACGTCGGCCATGAATTGCATTGAAATAGTGACGCTGCCTTCTCCTTCGCATTTTTCGCAGCGTCCGCCATCAACGTTAAATGAAAAATGCGATGGTTTGTACCCTCGTGCTTTGCACAAAGGGAGTTCAGAAAAAATATTTCGGATGTCGTCGTAGGCCTTTAAAAAAGTAACTGGATTAGAACGGGAGCTCTTTCCAATGGGGTTTTGATCAATGAATTCCACCGCTTTAAGTCGGTGGATGTCGCCCGATACCTGTCCGTTTTTACCTCCCGCTACTTTGTTGATTTGATTAAGTATTTCCTTGTAGGCAATGTCTTGGATCAAAGTGGATTTTCCTGATCCGCTCACCCCAGTGATGACAGTGAGCACTTCTAAGGGCAGGTCCACACTCACTTTTTGGAGGTTGTGCATTGTGGCGTCGTGTAGCCCAACTTTGTATTTCCACTTTCTTCTTTGCGATGGAGTGGGTATCGACAGTTTGCCGCTGAGGTACTGAGTGGTTAAACTTTTTTTAGTCGACAGTAATTCTTTGTGTGTACCAGCGAAAACAATTTCGCCGCCGTGTGTGCCTGCCATCGGACCGATGTCGATGAGGTAATCGGCTTCCTTCATAATATCAGGATCGTGCTCCACAACGATGACGGTGTTGCCTAGATTGCGGAGTGATTTCAGTACTTTTAGCAAGCGCTGCGTGTCACGCGAATGCAGTCCGATACTTGGTTCATCGAGTACATACATAGAGCCTACTAATGATGAGCCCAGTGAGGTAGCCAAATGAATTCTTTGCGATTCGCCACCCGATAAAGTGTGGGAAGGACGTGATAAGTTCAAGTAGCCTAGGCCTACATCCATGAGGTATTGCAGACGGCTGTTGATTTCTTCGAGCAAACGTTTTGCTATGGTTTGATCGTTTTTGCTGAGTTTGATTTGCGTAAAAAACGTTTGCAGTTCGTGGATGGGTGCTGTGGTTAAATCCAAAATATTTTTGTTGTGCACCTTCACCCATGATGCTTCTTTGCGCAACTTGCTACCGTGGCAATCCATGCAATTTGTACGTCCGCGGTAGCGCGCGAGCATTACGCGGTATTGAATTTTATAAAGTTTGCTTTCTACATATTCAAAAAAACCGTAAATGCCTTTGAAGTGTTTGCAGCCCTTCCACAATAGAGATTTTTCTTTCTCGTTGAGCTCATTGTAGGGGCGGTGAACGGGGAAATCGGCTTTTTCGGCGTTGTTGATCAGTTTGGTTTTCCATTCGCTCATTTTATCGCCTTTCCAGCAGGCAACAGCGTCTTCATAAACAGAGAGGTTGGGGTTGGGAATGACGAGGTCTTCAGAGATGCCGAGAACTTGTCCGAATCCTTCGCAGGTAGGGCAAGCGCCGAGAGGACTATTGGGGTTAAAAAAATGAGGATTGGGTTCAGTGAATTTAATGCCGTCGGCTTCAAATACGTTCGAAAAAGTTTCACTTCGCACTTTGTCTTTGCTGTGGATTTCAATTTCACAATACCCATTTCCCACTTGAAAGGCGGTTTGAATGGAATCCTCAATTTGCGACAAAAAATCGTCCTCGTTAGAAACGCTAAAGCGATCGATCACCACGGCAATTATTGTGGTGCCTACTTTTTTGAGCAAGGCTTTGTCTATGAGTGCTGCATCGGTTTTAAGTATTTCGCTTTCGATTTTAACGCGCTCGAAACCTTCTTTAATGAGGTTTTGTAAAAATTCTTCTGCGCTGTAATCTCCTGCATTAACAGGCGCTAAAAGCAATCCGCGTTGTGCAGGATGTTTTTTCAGAAAATCAACGACATCTTGCACATTGTGTTTTTTCACTTCTTTTCCTGATTCGGGAGAAAAGGTTTTGCCTATGCGCGCAAAGAGAATTCGCAAATATTCGCCAATTTCAGTGCTCGATCCAACAGAAGACCGCGAGTTTTTGGTACTAACTTTTTGTTCAATGGCGATGCTCGGCGAAAGGCCTTTGATGTAATCTACGTCAGGTTTGTTTATCCGTCCAAGAAATTGGCGGGCGTACGAAGACAAACTTTCTACGTAACGACGCTGTCCTTCAGCATATATGGTGTCAAAAGCCAATGACGATTTGCCTGATCCTGATAAGCCAGTGATGACTACTAATTTGTTGCGCGGAATAACAACATCAATATTTTTGAGGTTGTGCACGCGTGCACCTTTGATAATGATGAATTTTTTAGGGTCGTGGTTTTCGGGCATGGACAAAGATACTCAGTAATTAGCTTGGAAAAATAACATCTTGCGTTGTGCTGACATTCTCGATTTTCAGGGTCAACACTGGTTGCTTTCTTTTGGCGACGATATCTTCGCTCACGCTTCCAAAAAGCAGGTGTGATAAGGCACTGCGCCCATGGGTTTCAATCATCAAGAGTTCGGGTGTGGCTTCATTGCAGTAATAGTCAATGCCTTCTTCTACTGATGCGGCATTGATAACTTTACAGGTGCAGCCTTTCAAGTTGTTGTAGTTTGCGAAGTCTCGCATCAATTGTAAGCTGTAAGCAGTAGTTTCAAAATGATCGGGCGTGATGACTTTGAGTAAATGTATTTCGGGATGGTAAAGTTCAATAAAAGACTTTGCTCTTTTGAAGGAAAGGTTGGCTTCATTAAAAAAGTTGGAGCAAAACACGAGGGTGTTGAGTTCGAAATGTGGAGTGCTTTCCTTTACGATCAGCAATGGTAATGAATTGCTCTTCATTACCTTGTCGGTGTTGCTGCCGTATATTTCGTCGCGCGTGGTGCGTTCGCCATGACTGCCCATCACGATGAGGTCAATGTTGTTTTTATTGCTATAGTCGTCAATGGCTTGTGCGATAGACGGATTTACTTTTACTGCATCAATCAGTTTTAGGCTTGCTAAGCTTTTCAGTTGAAAGAGTTCCAAAAATTTCTTGTTGATTTCGGCATTGCTTTCTGCGTCAGGGGACGCTGTGATGTGCAACATGTGTATTTCTGCATTTGCTTTTTGAGCAATGTTGGCCGCCACACTCAAGGCGTTGTAGGAGAAAGAGGAGAAATCTACCGGCACTAAAATTTTTTGCATGTTTTGCATTTTTTTATTGAAATTTCAACTGTCAGATCATGAGGGTCAAGATGTAAAAATAATCAATTTGTAGCGGAAAGGAGAAGGCTTTTCTGAAAAAAGAATATGGTCTCAAAAACCTTCTTAAATGAATTTGGTTTAATTTGTTTTGATCGCAAATGGGGTTTTGAGCTAACACGCATGGGTTTTTGATTGAAATGGAGTTGATGCGTTACTTTTGAAAGCAGTATTGAAGAATTGCAAGCCTTTGAGAACAAATAAATAATATAAAATTAATGCAGTATTAACAGCGGTTCCCTGAGACTTGGGGACGGTTTTTTTATGTTTTGTGTTGTGGACTGATTTTTTTTGTCTTGATTGCTTACATTTGCTTACTGTTTTTAGCAATGGGATTTTTAGACGACATAAGACTAAAGTTGGCTGAACGGATGCGTAAATCATCCGCTTCAACTGAGCGTCAGCAGGTTCCGGTGGGGCTGAATGATGCTAAGACCTGTGCTATTCTGTACCGTGCTGATGATGCGGAGCAAGATGAACTGGTAAAAAAATACGTGAAGTATTTGCGTGATTATAAGCTCACAGTGAAAGCTTTGGGTTATTTTGATCTGCCTAAAATGCCCGATGGTGTGAATCCGAAGCTGGAGTATGATTATTTCACAAAAAAGGATTTAAATTTGCTGCTGCAGCCAGGCGGAAAAATTGTCGCTAATTTTATTGAAGAACCTTACGATATATTGATTGATACAAGCATTACTGCTTTTTTTCCTTTCAAACACATCGTGAGTCTTTCGCAAGCGAAATTTAAAGTGGGCCGCAAGGAATTGGATTACAGTGACTGTTTTGATCTTATGATCAAGGTGGAAGAAGGAAAAGATTTGCGTTATTTGTTGCGGAACATCGATCATTATTTGAACATTATTAATAAAGGATAATATGTCTATTGACTTGAAAGGAACAGGAGTGGCGCTAGTAACACCATTTACCAAAAATAATGAGGTGGATTACGTAGCATTGGAAAAATTGGTTCAACACGTGATCAGCGGTGGCGTAAATTACCTTGTGGTATTAGGTACCACAGGTGAATCTGTTACATTGTCAAAAGAAGAAAAGAAAAAGGTAGTAGCCAAGGTAATCGCTGTGAATGCAGGGGGACTGCCGGTGGTGCTCGGACTCGGTGGGAATCATACTGCAGAGTTATTGAGTGAACTAAAGCATACTGATTTAACTGGAATTGACGCGCTGCTTAGCGTTTCACCAGCCTATAACCGTCCATCTCAAGAAGGTATTTACCAACATTATGCAGCATTGGCGCAAAAATCACCTTTGCCTATTTTGTTGTACAACGTTCCAACACGAACTGGCGCCACAGTAGAAGTTGAAACCACTTTGCGCTTGGCCAAAGAATTTAAAAATATAGTAGCGATGAAAGATGCGTCGGCGGGGGTTCAGCAATGCATGGACATGTTGTATGGCGCTCCGGAAGGCTTTGTGGTAACGTCGGGTGACGATAGTTTGGCTTTGCCAATGATGGCTTTGGGTGCGCAAGGATTAATTTCTGTGATTGCGAATGCCTACCCAGCCGAAACAGCCGCTATTGTAAATGCGGCGCTCAAAGGAGATTTTGCTACTGCGCGTGCAATGCATTATAAATTGATGCCGGTGATGAAAGTGATTTTTGAAGACGGCAATCCAGCTGGTGTAAAATATTTCTTGCACAAATTGGGACTAATGGAAAACGTATTGCGTTTGCCTTTGGTTTCTGTTAAAAAAGAAACCGCAGCGAAAATTGACAAAATGTTTTAGAGAATACATCTCTGCAATTACCATTTTACAGCGAGTGAGATATGAGTGAGCACTCTGAAAATAACGATTACCTTTCTCTACATCAATTGTCGTTGCACATTAAAGATGCCATAGAAGGTAATTTTATGCAACAAATATGGGTGGTTGCTGAGATTGCGGCGATGAGCGTCAATCAGGGGAGTGGTCATTGTTATCTTGAATTGGTAGAAAAGAACGAAAGAACACTTTTGGCAAAAATGAGGGCGAACATTTGGTCCTTCAAGTTGCAAAATATTCTCGGTAAATTTTTTCAGGTAACAGGAAGTCCGCTGCAGCAGGGGATGAAAACATTGCTATTGGTTGAGGTGCAATATCATGCCGTGTACGGAACGAGTTTGAATATTGTGGGGGTTGATCCGAGTTATTCTTTGGGAGAGTTGGCCCGACGCAAGCGCGAGATTATTGATCGCCTAGAAGTAGAGGGCTTAATCGAGCAAAATAAAAAATTGAATTTTCCTTTGGTGCCGCAGCGCATCGCTCTCATTTCCTCGGAAACGGCTGCGGGCTTTGAAGATTTTGTAAATCAACTCAGTAATAATCCATACGGCTATCACCTCGAATTAAAAATTTTTCCAGCTGTGATGCAGGGTGACAAAACGGAGTCGTCGGTATTGCAGGCCTTGTCAAAAATAGCGGCAAAGAAAGAAGCTTTCGATGTCGTTGTGATCACGCGTGGCGGAGGTTCTTCGGTGGAGTTGAGCGCTTTTGATAGTTATGAATTGGGTAAAGCCATTGCACTTTTCCCCTTACCAGTATTGACGGGCATAGGTCATGAACGCGACGAAAGTGTTGCTGATTTGGTGGCTTATAAAAAGCTAAAAACGCCTACGGCTGTAGCTGAATTCCTTATTTCTGCCTATATCACTTTTGAAGAAATGCTGATAGACGCCAAGCAAAGAGTGAAGGAGTTGATGCAAACGCAATTGCTAAAGGAGCAAGTTCGTGTCAAAGATGCGTCGAATGTCATCACACGAAAGTCGCAAGCATATATAGCCAAGCGCCGATTACAACTCAGTAAAGTATCGCGTGATCTTCAAGAGGGTGCGGTGAAATACACTGTGGTAAAACAAAGAGCGTTGGATCAACGCAAAATGAAGGTGTCGGTGGAAACTTCGCGTTTGCTCAAACAAAGAGAGTATCAAATAAAAACAGTGCAGCAAGCTGTGTTGGTCAACAGCGCCGCTTTTGTTCAGAAAAAGCAACACAACATCGCTTTGTTGGCTGCAAAGGTTGCATTGCTTGATCCTGCAAAAGTTGTGGCGCGCGGATATACATTGACTTACATTAGGGGAAAAGTGTTGACGTCGACCCAAGATTTAAAACTTGGCGATCTTTTGGTGACGCAATTTAAAGACGGAAAGGTAGAAAGTAAAATAACAGAGCTATGACAAAAAAGAAAACAGGATATGCCGCAGCTATAGATGAGTTGGAGGCTATTGTATTGAAAATTGAAGGGGAAGAAGTGGATGTAGATGAGTTGGCAGAAAATGTCAAACGAGCCTTAGAACTGATCAAAACCTGTAACCTTAAATTGAAAAACACCGAAGAAGAGGTAAGTCGCATACTCAAGGAAATTGGGGAGTAATGATTTAATGATAATTTTACACTAAAGCCTTTTATTCTTAGTAAATTCGCAGCGTGAATGGAATGAAAAACATATTGTTTTATGTCATCGTAACGGGGGTGTTTCTTTTTGCGATGTATTCCATCGTCGGTCAAGGGGAGGCTTTTGAACTGACAAAGATTACCACAGAGGCGAAGTTCAATTCAATCGATGGATTTGATCAAGCGAAAAGTACTTTGATTGAAAATCTCTCGCATCCCTTGGCGATTTTATTGCTGCAAATCATTACGATTATTGTTGTTGCGCGCATATTTTCCTTTCTTTTTCGAAAAATTGGACAGCCCACGGTTATTGGTGAGATTTTGGCGGGAATCTTTTTGGGGCCGTCCTTTGTGGGATGGTATTTTCCTGAGTTTTCGTCGTTTTTATTTCCGCTGCGGTCTATCCCTAATTTGCAGTTTTTGAGTCAAGTAGGACTCATCCTTTTTATGTTTATTGTTGGAATGGAACTGGATTTGAAAGTCTTGCGAAAGAAGGCTTCAGAAGCAGTGATCATTAGTCATGCAAGTATTATTTTCCCTTTTGCATTGGGCATGGGCTTGTCTTACTTTATGTATGAGTCATTCGCTCCGGCAAATGTTAAGTTTTTATCTTTTTCACTCTTCATTGGTATTGCGATGAGCATCACCGCTTTTCCTGTTTTGGCGCGTATCGTGCAGGAAAGGCAATTGTCGAAAACAAAGCTGGGCGCATTGGTCATCACTTGTGCGGCAGCAGATGACATCACGGCTTGGTGTATTTTGGCAGCGGTAATCGCAATTGTTAAAGCAGGGTCGGTAGTGAGTTCAATTTACATTATCGCAATGGCTGTGGCTTATGTGGTATTGATGTTGAAAGTGATTCAGCCTTTTTTGAAACGAATTGGCGATGTCAACGCAAAACAAGATACGTTGAGCAAGCCTGTGGTAGCCATTTTTTTTGCCATTCTCTTGTTGTCGTCATACGTTACTGAAGTAATAGGTATTCACGCATTGTTTGGCGCTTTTATGGCGGGAGTGATTATGCCTCCCAATTTGCACTTTCGCAATATCTTTGTGGAAAAAGTGGAAGATGTGTCCTTGGTGCTCTTGCTGCCTTTGTTCTTTGTGGTGACCGGTTTGAAAACGCAAATTGGTTTGCTGAACGATATTCACTTGTGGGAAATTTGCGGTGTCATCATTACTGTTGCGGTTACTGGTAAGTTCTTGGGGAGTGCTCTTGCAGCGCGCTACGTGGGGCAGTCGTGGAAGGAAAGTTTGACCATAGGAGCGTTTATGAATACGCGTGGTTTGATGGAGTTGGTGGTGCTCAATATTGGTTTCGACTTGGGTGTTTTGTCGCCTCAAATTTTTGCGATGATGGTGATTATGGCACTGGTAACGACCTTTATGACTGGGCCAGCACTCGACTTGATTAACTTTTTATTTAAAGAAAAAAATCTCGAACTGTTGGAGGAAGAAGGTCCGCGCAAATACAAAATTTTGTTTTCTTTTGGTGATCCTGAGCGCGGAAAAAGCATGGTGCATTTGGCCAATAGTTTGGTGCACAAGTATCAAAATGAATCAACGGTGTCGGCTATGCATTTGCGACTGAGTAATGAGTTGCACCAATACAATATGTTGGAGTTTGAGCGTGTGAATTTTCGCCCTATTAAAAGAGAAGCTGCAAAGTTGAATCTGCCTATTCAAACCTTGTTCAAACCAACGCTCGATATTGATAAGGAGATTGTGGAGACGGCGAATGAAGGTGGCTATGATTTGCTTATTATTGGTATGGGGCCCTCTATTTTTGAGGGGTCTTTTCTGGGTAAGATGATAGGTATTACCTCTAAAATCATCAATCCTGAAAAATTTTACAATACTATTACGGGTAAGGATTCAAATGTGGAGGGTACTACTTTTAACTCTCGTATCAATAACATTATAAAAACTACTAAAGGTTCGCTGGGTATATTTATAGACAAGGGTCTGACTAAGATTGAAATCGTTTTTATTCCAATCTTGTCGTTGGGCGATGCTTTTATACTCGATTATGCTTACCGTATGATACAAAACAATGGCGCGCGAATTAAAATCGTAGATCCATTGGGTGTGATTCAAAATAATATTGCTTTTCAAAATATTATTAATTCAATTGAACAGCAATATCCAATGCACTTGTCTTTCCTTGGAGAAAGTGCCATTGATAAAGATTATCTAGCTACTATGGATATGATGGTGGTGAGTATGGATAGTTGGAAACGCTTGATGGACGGGCGTAGTGAGTGGTTGGTCAACGCTCCGTCAGTGTTGGTGGTGAAACCCTAAAAGGCACAATCTTTGTTTTTGTAGCTTGAGCAATTAACAAATCAATGTTCATTTTTATTGTTATCATATGCGAACTACTTGTGGACAAGCTTGTAGAAGCAGCATATATTTGCAGTAATTCAAAGGAAACGTTTATGAGTTCAAACATTAGTTCAACACCACGCCAAATACAAGAGCAAATTGAGTTGTATCAAAAGAAATTCAATCAAAAGAGTACAGTGTTGGTAATGGACGATGATGAAATGTGTTTGAAATTGGTGAAGCATCAATTGGAGCATCATTTTAAATCCTTAGTTGATGTGGAGTGCTGCGCTTCATACGATGAATTTTTGCAAAGTGGTAAAAAGGTTGATATTGCTGTAGTTGATTATTTTTTTGAAGATCAACAATCACAGCATGATGGACTAGCGGTGCTCACGAAGTTGAAAGCACTTAATCCGGCAACAACAGTATACATGATGACAGGTCACAAGCAAATTAATTTGGCGGTGCAAGCAATGAAAATAGGTGCTGCCGATTATATCATCAAAGGTGATGCTGGAATTGCGCGCCTCAATGAAAATATTTTGGAATTGATTCGTCGCAAAAACACCTACAACAAAAGGGTATCTTTGCTATCCATGTTTCAAAAGCGAAGCGGACTTTTTCTCTAAACTTATTTCCTGTATATTTAGCGTAAGCTGGCGTTGAAAATACGTCTTGAATAGGGAAAAATGAACCAAAGTATTAAAATTTTGTACGTTGAAAGCAACGAGCAAGATGCGCGTAATTTTCAACGTGAGTTGGGGAAGACATCGCTGAAGGCAGTTTTTTTCACAGTGCGCAGCAGCAGCGAAGCATCGCTGATGTCTGACAATCAGTCTTTCGATATTGTTTTTTTGGATTACCATTTGCCTGGTGAAAACGGATTGGCATTGCTCAAGGTTTTACGGAACAAAGTAGTTCCTGTTCCTGTTGTCGTAGTGACCAACTATGCAGATCCAAAGATCGCTGTACAAATGATGCAAGCGGGAGCGAGCGATTATATTCCCAAAAGTTTATTGAATGCGGTTGGACTCGAGCAGTGTGTTCGCAATTCTTTGCGCTACTCCGAATTGGAGCAGGTGCGCGATCAAGTTGAGCTGAGTTTAAAGTCTGCCGAAGAGAAACTATCGACGATTGTATCCAATACACCTGTGATATTGTTTTCGGTAAATCCAAAAGGGGAATTTACTTTTGCGAAAGGTCGTAATCTCGGTGTCTTTATGCCAGAAGGAGCTGATTTAGTTGGCGAGTCTGTATTTGATGTTTTCGATGGCTATGATGAATTTATTCACCAAATGAAAATTGCGCTCACAGGAAATGAGGTGACGCAGTCCCTTAAATTTGGTGATATGGTGTATCAAATTTCCTGTACCCCCCGATTTAATAAAAGAGGAAGGCTTGAAGAAATAGTAGGTATCGCGTATGATGTAACCAAAAGGGCTGAGGCTGAAGAATCCTTGATGAAAGCGAAGCTTTTGGCTGAGCAAACTAGCAAGGCAAAGCAAGATTTCATTGCAAATATGAGCCATGAGATTCGCACGCCAATGAATGCTATTGTAGGCTTTGCCAATTTGTTGCAAGACACAAAGTTGAGCGATGTTCAGAAGGATTATCTGCAAACGATTCAATTGTCGGGAGACAACCTGTTGAATTTGATCAACGACATATTGGATTTTTCAAAGATAGAGGCGGGTAAACTCATTATAGAGAAAGAGCCCTTTGTTTTGGGTGAAACGCTGTTGTCGCTTGAACGCGTTTTGAAAGGAAAGTCTGATGAAAAGAAAGTAAAACTGAATCTCCAAGTTGATGCTGATGTACCTTCTCAACTGATAGGTGATGCCAATCGCTTGTATCAAGTTTTAATGAATTTAGTGAGCAACGCGATCAAGTTTACAGACAAAGGCTCAGTGACTGTGCGGGTGCAAAAAGTGAGTGAACAAGAAAATAAAGTGAAGTTAAAATTCACGGTCACCGATACCGGTATTGGTATTCCCGCTGATAAATTCGACGCTATTTTCGATGGTTTTTCCCAAGTTAGTTCAGGTACTACGCGCAAATATGGAGGAACTGGACTGGGTTTGGCCATTGTTCGTCGCTTAATTCATTTACAAAAGGGGACCATCAAAGTGACAAGTGAATTGCGCAAGGGTTCAACTTTTGAATTTGAATTGAAATACGCTTTGGGTGTTGAAAAGGAAGTTGCTTTGCCCGCAGCGATCATTAGCAATATCGATGCAAAGATTTTTGCTGGTAAAAAAATATTACTAGCTGAAGACAATAGAATGAATCAAAAACTGATTCAAAATCTTTTGGCTCCATTGTCGGTGCAGTTGACTTTGGTTGACAATGGCCAAGCTGCCGTTGATATTATGGAGAATTCAGACTTTGATTTGTTGCTGCTAGATATTCAAATGCCCATATTGGATGGTTTTGAAGTGGCAACACATATTCGAAAGGAAGTAAATGGCATCAACGCTGAGATGCCTATTCTTGCGATGACGGCACATGCTTTTAAAGAAGAAAAAGAGGCTTGTTACAAAGCTGGAATGAATGCGCATATTTCGAAACCCATTCAAAAACAAGAATTGCTGAAGGTAATGCAAGATCTTTTAAATTTATCGAATAGTTCAGAAGCTGATGTTTTGGATTTGTCATATCTAAAATCTTTGTCCGAAGGCAATGATGCTTTTGTGCGTGAAATGCTGACCATCTTCTCTGAAGATATCCCTCAGTTGATGGCACAACTGAAAGTTTCTATGGACGCTGAAGATTTGAAGCGCGTAGGTCAATTGGCCCACAAATATCGTTCGCCCTTGTCTTTACTGAAATTAACCCGACTCGAAGAAATAATGAAAACGATGGAGCACAAGGTTGGCGAAAAAGTACAACTTGAGGAGATGAAGAAATTATTTGAACAAGCTTGTTCGTTAACTTCAATGGCTTTAGAATCTGTTCAGCGAGAGATCGAAAATCATTAGTTTGCCTTGTTATTTATTGTTTCACAGAGCGATAACGTATTTTAAAAGATTTTAAATATTTCTTTTGATTTTTATGTAGCGTTTCTCTAATTGAATTCTTAGATTTGCTGTGTTAAAGTTTATTTGCTAGGAATAGCAAATAGTTTTTTCATAGTTGTTTTGGGGTGCCCGGAAATTCGTTTCCGGGCTTTTTTTTGTTTTAAGGTGTAGAAACACCTAAAAAGTCAAACGGAAAGACATGCCCATCGCCGATGAAGAACTCATTCCTGCGCTTAAAATACTGGGTTGAATGTGAAAAGAGAGGTCGTCGTCAATGTTGTAGTTGTACAAGTGCCCGTCAACAGTGGCGTCTAGGATGTTGCACAGATATAGAATCCCAACAAAAAAATACGACAAGTCTCTGTTTCGCTGATAGTAATCGTTTTGAATTTGAAAAGTGGATTCGCTCATTTTGGATATATCGTTCGATGAAAGGTTTGTTGCGATTGACTTATAGGGTCTTTTTTCGGCATAATTGAACAAGTCAGCACTGGTGTGGTAGGGGTAATTGGCAATGATCAAGGCCCCATGGAAAAAGGAATAGTAGGCTGTGTTGAGATAAGCCAAATAGCCAACGCCGCCAAGTGCTCCCCAAACAATGGGTGCTTTCCAGTATTTGTGATTGTACATTTGCCCCAGTCCAGGCAATATCGCTGATAACATGCCCGCTTTTTTGGGCGAGTGATTGATATCTTTAATGACTAGTGATTTTGTGGGGCTATTTGTGCCTGAGCTGTCGCTTACAACTACAGTGCTGTCTGCACGGGGAGCTGTATTTAATGCGTCCTGGGCGATGGATGTGCGCGCAAAACCAAATACAAAGCATATCAGCAGTAGTGTAGTGCGCACAATTTAAAGATCCAGAAGTTCTTTGATTCTTTGCAAATCTTTTTCTGATTTGAAGGGGATTACAATGCTTCCCTTTCCTTTGGGGTTTTTTATTACTTTCACTTTGGCGCTAAAGAGCGCTGATAAATCTTCCTTTAATTTTTGCTCGTCAAAGGACAGTTCTTCTACTTTCTTTTTGCTTGCCGTGTTGGGGTTAGGTTGTTCTTCGCTGTGACGGGCAAGTTCTTCTACTGTTCGCACGCTTAGTCCTTCAGGTACAATTCTGCGGAAAACGTACAACAGCACATCTTCATCATCTATGGCAAGCAGTGCGCGGGCATGGCCCATGGATATTTCTTGATTTTTCAGCGAAGCCTGTATTTGCGCAGGTAATTTGAGTAAGCGCAGGTAGTTGGCGGTAGTAGATCGGTTTTTACCAACTCTTTCGCCAAGTTCTTCTTGAGTCAATTGGCATTCGTCAATTAAGCGTTTGTAGCTTACTGCAACTTCAATAGGGTTGAGATCTTGGCGTTGAATGTTTTCAACCAAAGCCATTTCCAGCATTGCTTGGTCATTGGCAATTCTGATGTAGGCAGGCACCTCTGTGAGTCCTGCAATTTGCGAAGCGCGAAATCTGCGCTCTCCTGAAATGATTTGAAATTTATCGTAACCCAACTTTCTAACGGTCAATGGTTGGATGATGCCGAGTTCTTTGATGGATTGAGCCAATTCAAGTAGCGCTTCTTTTTCGAAATCGCTGCGCGGTTGAAAAGGATTGGCTTCAATGTGTTCAATGCGAATGAAGGCTATGCTGCCTACGTTTTGATTTGCCTTGTCTGCTGGGAAGCTCGACGTGATGTCGGTTCCAGAGTTTTCTAACAAGGCGCTTAAACCTCTTCCGAGTACAATTTTTTTATTAGAGCTCATCTTCTAAATCTATCACTTTTTCTTCCTGGTTGATGCGGGTCATGTTGTTTTTTTGCAACACTTCTCTAGCTAAGTTAAGGTAATTTACAGAACCTTTGCAACTTGCGTCATGGGTAAGAATAGATTGTCCGAAGCTAGGCGCCTCGCCCAGCTTGGTATTGCGCTGAATGATGGTGTCAAAAACCATGTCTTGAAAATGTGTCTTAACTTCATCTACTACTTGATTTGACAAGCGTAAACGTGTGTCATACATTGTTAACAAGATGCCTTCAATGCGCAACTCTGGATTCAGGCGCGATTGAACTATTTTGATGGTATTGAGTAATTTGCCCAAACCTTCCAAAGCAAAATACTCGCATTGTACTGGCACAATCACTGAATCAGAAGCGCTTAACG
Source organism: Flavobacteriales bacterium (assembly GCA_947444925.1). Lineage (GTDB taxonomy): Bacteria > Bacteroidota > Bacteroidia > Flavobacteriales_C > JAHEZL01. The sequence continues at coordinate 22,192 of CANFBW010000004.1, forward strand.
CATTAATGGTGATTAGCCCCAGTGAAGGAGAACAATCAATGATAATGAAATCATAGTCGTCTTGCACTTTTTGCAAGGCGAGCTTCATCATTTTCTCCCTGTTTGGTAAGTTGATGATTTCTATTTCAGCGCCCACCAAATCAATATTTGCAGGGATGATGTCAACATTTGGTGTGTCGGTGTGTAAGATAATGTCTTTAGGCTCAGCTTCATTGATGATGCACTCGTAGGTGCCCATTTTGATGTTTTTAGGATCAAAGCCTAAGCCTGAAGTTGAATTGGCCTGAGGATCCGCATCAACCAACAATACTCTCTTCTCTAAAACACCTAAGCAGGCTGCCAAGTTAATGGCTGTAGTAGTTTTTCCAACGCCACCTTTCTGATTGGTAATCGAAATTATCTTGCCCATCGCACAAAAATTAAAAATTAAATAAAAAGGGATTTTCTATCTTTGAAAACCCCAGTAAAGGTAGGTGATATGAACCAACAATTCAGGGTGATTTTTAAACAAAATTTTGTTGATAACGGCATTATGGTAACAGTGATTTCTGGTACGAATAGAAAGGGAAGCATGACCCTTCAAGTTGCGCTTTTGTGTGCGAAAATATTGAAAGAGAAGGGGGAAGAGGTCAAAGTTCTTGATCTTTTTGACTTGCCACATGATTTTGTGTTTTCGGCCTTGTATGGCAATAAAAATGCAGCTTTCGATAGTATTCTTGATGAATACATTTATGCGGCCGATAAGTTAGTGGTGCTCTCTCCTGAATACAATGGTGGATTTAGTGGGGTGCTGAAAGCGTTTATTGATGGCTGGAATCCGAGGATGCTGCGCAATCAAAAGATTGCATTGGTAGGTGTTGCTTCAGGTCGTTCAGGTAATTTAAGGGGCTTGGACTATATGACCAATGTTTTTCACTATTTGCGTTTGCATGTGTATCCTGATAAAGTGCCTGTGTCAGCTGTGCATACATTGGGCAGCGATGAAGGCATTCATGATGCATCGACTAAAAAGGTGCTAGACAATATGCTCAGCGGGTTCGTTGCGTATTAATGGACTTGATGATTGGGTTTTAGCTCAAGGTGTAAAATCCATCCTTATCTACTTTGACTTTATTCAATTCAATCAATTCTCGCAGTGCACTCACAACATCATCCATGACGTAGGGAGCGTTGTGAATTAATTCTTCAAGCGTTTTTTTGAAACCCAATGTTTCTAAAATGAATTGTTTGCTGTCTTTGTGGCTGCTGGAATTTAGGCAATTGTCGCATTGCATGCAGCGCGCTGCATCTTCGTTGAAGTAGTTGCAAATGAGTTGTGATCGGCATTGCAGCTTGTTTTCACTAAAAGCAATCATATAGTTTGCTTGCTGCTCTTTAACTTTTCGACGTTCTTCTAATAATTCACGAGGTATCACTAAATAGCGGGATTCAATTCTGTTTTGCGAAAACAATATTTTCGGCAAGAACGACAGCAATTGATACTGTACTATTTCTTTTTGTTCAAGACGTTGCAAGGTGTTGATGACCTCATGACGTGATAATTCGCAGCGCTCAGCGATGGTTGATTCACTGAATTCAACTGCTTCATTGTGCAGTCCTGAATAGGACCGAAGTAAAACGCCCATTACTTTGCCTTCAAGTGTATCGTGATTGATCAGTGCATTCAGCGCCTGTTTATTGGCGATCACTTGTATTTTTGAACTTTTTTGCACGTCTTCTGTTTGAAAAAGATAGGCGCATTTTTGTAGTATTTCAATGGCATAAAAAGTGTTTTTGGCGGGTACATTGAATTTGCTGCAAAAGTCTGCAAGATCAAATGAAAAGCCAATATCGGCTCCTGCGCCGAGCGCAATTTTTTTGTAGTTGAACAAGCTGTCGTAAACCTTTTTAATGAGGTCTCGCTCAGGAAAGGCCCATTCAATGTTGAGTTTTAAAAAATTGGCGTCGTCTTCATTGTACAAAATCACTGATTTTGCCTTTGCGCCGTCTCTTCCTGCTCGGCCACTTTCTTGATAATATTCCTCCATGGCGCTAGGAATATGGTAATGAACGATGCTGCGTACATTGCCTTTGTCAATGCCCATGCCAAACGCAGAGGTGGCGATCATCCATTTGCTGTCACTTTGTAACCAATTTTTGGCTGCTTTTTCTTTGTCTTTGGCGGGCAATCCAGCGTGGTATATTTCATGTGGAATGTCATGCTGCTCAAGAGTTTTTCCCAATTGCTCACTGAGTTTTCTCTTGTTGACATAAATGATACCTGGCGCAGCCATGCGTTGCACGATGTTCAGAAGATCTCTCGATTTATTTTCGCTTTTTTTCACGTAATACGAAAGCTGCGCACGCAAATATGAACCTTGAAAAACGGTTGCCTTTGGAATTTTCAGGAGTTCTAAAATGTCTTTTTGCACGGCAGGGGTGCATGTGGCTGTAAGTGCCAAGCAAGGTGAGTTGGGATGCCACTCGCGCAATACCTGAATATTGAGATAGGCAGGGCGAAAATCGTGACCCCATTGTGAAACGCAATGCGCTTCATCAATCACAAACAACGACACTTCCATTTGTTCAATTCTCGTTTTCAATAAAAAGGAGTTCAGGCGCTCGGGTGACAGAAATAAAAATTTTACACCACCATATTTGCAGTTGTCGAGGGCAATATCAATTTGGTCGGAACGCATATTTCCGAAGATGCCTGCGACTTTGATATTGCGTTTTTGCAGACCTTTCATTTGGTCGCTCATTAATGCGATAAGTGGACTCACAACGATCGTCACTCCAGGCAGCATTAAGCCCGGAATCTGGTAGCAAAGTGATTTTCCTGCGCCAGTAGGCAAAATGCCCAAGCTGTGTTTTCCACTCAAAACCGAGTAAATAATTTCTTCTTGGTAGGGTCGGAATTTCTGGTGCTGAAATACTTCTTGTAATATGTCGATAGGCGTGCTAGCCATGAATGTTTTGCAATATAAATTGAACGCGGTCTGCCACTTTAAGCGTCGGCACTTCAGTAACGTCGTAATTGAAATGTTGGTAGGTTTGCATCAATTGAGCATGAATAGTGCAGGCCTTTTCGTAAGTTTCTTGGCGTTCGTTGTCGGTGTTGTAGATTTCTGGCCAAGGAGGCGTAATAAATACTTTGCTGTTATAGCGGTGTTGCATAATGGCGCGCTGCAACGCTGCGAAAACGACTTGCTGTCCATGCACTTGGTAGGCCGCAATGTCGGGAATTGCTCTGTCGTAAAAATTGATTCCAGGTAAAGCTTTGCTGTGATTGAAGATTTGCAGAGGTAAAACTTTTTTACTGAATGCGTCAAGGTTTTTCCATGGCAGTACATCGCTGCCCGCAAGCAGTTCTTCTTTAATGACTTGGCGAGCTACCTCTTCGAAAGTATTAAAACCGAGCTCTTGAAGGTGCTCAAGAATACTGGTTTTGCCAAATCCAGGTCCGCCTGTTAGGATGAATCTTTGCATAAGGCAAGTTAAACGTTAAAAAGGAAAAGGCAAACAAAAGCGACTTTGATTTTCAGCGCATGGTGTAATTGTTTTGCATTGCTTATAAAACATTGATTTTTGCGAGGAGTTCCTTTTTTTTGTTTTCGCTAATTTTTAATTCATTGTCGTTGATGAAAACATAGTTGCCATGAATGTTGGAGATGTGGTCGAGGTTCACAATATGGGAGCGGTGAATACGCATAAAGTTCGTTTTTGGTAATATGCTTTGGATACTGTTGAGTGAGGTGTTGACGAGGTATTTGCTTATTTTGGTGAAAATCTCAATATAGTCGACAGCGCCTTTTACGTAGTTGATATCGTTGTGTGCGATTTTGTGAATTTTACCATTCGATTTCACAAAAAGATAGTTGCTGTTGATTTCTGTATTTGCTGTGGCTTTGTGAACAGCTTTTACCAAATCCGAAAATACAATTGGTTTGAGTAAATAGCTGCTGACCTTGAAATTGAAAACATCGTAAGCGTAGTTTTTGCTGGCGGTAGTGATGATCACAGGACACGTCAATTGCATTGTGTTTAAAAAATCAACACCTGTCATCTTTGGTGTTTCAATGTCTAAAAATATCAAATCAAAAGAGTGATTTTTATATACTGCAAGGTAGTCCATGGGGTTGTCAAATTCGCCTTCGACTTTGATGTCACACATACTTTCAAGCAAGCCTTTAAGTTGCGCCCGTTGCAGCAGATCGTCTTCAATTATGATACATTTCATATATATTTTTGTTTGACTACTACAAAAGTGTACCAACTCCCAGTTCACAGATAGCGCACTTTGCTTCGCAGAATATTGCAAGAGTAAAAGAAAAGTAATTGTAATTTAAGTTTGAGAAAGCCCCGCATCGTTCAATTTTTATTAATGCGATGGTAATAAAAGATAGTAGTAAAACTGAACGGAACGAGATTGTTTCGTTCCGTGATGGCTTTGTATTTGTAGTTGATGACAATCCTGTTTTTTTAGTTGTTTTGGAAGAGGAATTGAAAAGCATGCTTCCGGAGGCAAGAGTAATGACTTTCAGGACGGGTGAAGAATGCTTGAGCAACATCTACCTGGCACCATTTTTAATTGTACTTGATTACGATTTGTCAGCTGGTGATAAATATGGATTCAATGGCATAAAGGTTTTGCGCGAAATTAAAAAGAAAGTACCTGCAGCTGAAGTGGTGATGCTGTCGGGGCTCAATGACTTGAAAATCGTTGTTCGTTCTATGCAATGTGGTGCCTTTGACTATGTGCTTAAGGGAGAAGGTGCGTTGGGAAATATGCGTAGCAAAGTTGGGCATGTCTTGCGCAAATTAAGAAAGAAAGAAGCGTATGGGGGATCCAAAGAATTAAAATGGTTTTTTAAATGGTTAAGTATTTCTTTATTTCTGTTCGAAACAGGTCTTTAACGTTGACTGCATTTTAATAAATACTGGTCTTGAAATGAAAGAGGAGTCTCTATTTAATTACAACACATTGATGTTGTATGTTAATGGTAATAATGTGTTGGGTGAAAGAATCAAGAGGATGATTGTAGCCGAAATCCCAAAGGATTTGGCTAAAATGGAGGCGGCCTTGCACAAGGAGGATTGGGGTTTTGTTGGCGCGATGGCACATAAAATAAAACCTATCATTCAAATGTGCGGCAACAAAAAGCTTTACGATTGTGTGGAGTCTATTGAGAAGGACGGGAAGCAGCATTTAGCGCTGCATACAATGGATTCGCGTTTACGTAATTTAAAATTGCAGATTGCACTATTGCTGACGGAAATTGAGCATCACACGCAATATTGAAAAGGATATTTAAGGTTGTAAACGGAAGAGTAGTAAGTTTTTTTGAGCTCCCATTTTATGTTTGCTGAATTTAGAAATTTTGAAATTCTCATCTTTGAATACGATATATTCAGCGCCATTGATGATGGCTTTTTGAATGACATTTTGACTTTCTTCAGAAGTGTCTGGAACGCTCCATCCCTGTCGTTGAAGAAAATAGAGGCCGCCATTAGGGGTCTGGTCGCCCACCACAATGAATTTGGCCTTACTTGAAATGTTCAGCTTGTCTACACTGTTTTTTGCTCCTGCGAGCACTGAGCCAATTTCTGCAATGTCTTCTTTGTTTTCGTAGCGCGCCTTCAATTTGCTTGCCCCATAATTTAAACTAAGCATACAAATGGTGCCTAAAACGAGTTTTGTAACTATGCTTTTGAAAATGACAGGCCATTTGTTTTGACAGGCGATAAAACCATTGGTGGCAATGAAAATTAGAGCTGGAATTAGAGCGATAAAATAGTAATCATGGTATTTGAATTGTGCGAAAAACAGAAAAAAATAACATAGACTACCTAATGTTAAATACAAAGTGGTTATTGAGAAAAAAAGATTCAGTTTTTTATAGCAGAAAAGGCTTCCCATTGCCAATAAAGCAAATAGGTGAAAAGTGCTTTGATAGTAATATTTGTTATACCAGTAATAGTGCATATGGTCCCAAACAATGTCAATTTCAGTTTGTGTCATGTCCCAAATTGGCAGCGCGTGCACCAAGAAGACGGAGTTGTTGTTTGTCAAGTTGTAGTCGTACACGTAGATGTTCCATGCAAGCACGAGCATAAGACTTAGTGCAAAGAGCGTAAATCCTGTTGCGTTATTTTTTATGCTCTTTAGTGGTTTTTTTTGAACGGCAAAATCTGCTGTAAATAGCGCAAGTACAGCAGCTATGGGATGGATAAAGAAGGTCACTTTTAATAATGCAGCCAAAGTAAAAAAGGTAAAACCTGCAACAAGTTTTTTGTTGCTTTGCACTGCTCTGTATGCGAAGAAGTAGTACCACGCCATAAGCGTAAATCCGATGGCGCTGGCATCAGGCAAAAAATTATTGGAGTAGTACAACAGCACTGTGGAAGAAAAAAATAGAAAGCAAAAAACAATGGCGTAAAAAATGTCTTTTAGCAGTAGGATGAGTAATTTGAACAGGAAGAAGAAACCGAATGAAACAATGCTCAGCGTGAGTAATCTTAACATAAATTCATGTTCGCCAAAGAGAAGGTAGCTTAGTGCCGTCAGGTAGTATAGAATAGGAAATTCAGAAGCTGCTTTTCCATCGGTACTTTGCAAATTGAAAACTTGTGGTTCAAAAAAATGGAAGCCGTTTTTGTAGTAGTTGGAGACGAATGACAGTCCGTCGGTTTGGCGAATGAAGTGAATGCCTTGGGGTCGCAAAAATAAGATGTGATGGAAATCTAAAATAAAGTACAAGCTGCCCAGCAGCAAGCAAAACAAAATGACGGGGTGTTTTTCGAAATATTGAAAAAAACGATTCGGTATTTTCATTTTACGGCTATTGAGGAAGAGGTAAAAGTAGGTGTAAATTTTGCTTTTCAGAGTGGTTCTTTTTCAATTGTGGGCTTTTTCTTTTAAGCCTTTTCTGCAACTGTAAATTCCTAATCCTATCAGTGCGAAGCTAAGGGTGAATCCCAAAAAACCGAAATTGTCCTTTTCCTTTAATGCGTAAATAGTAATGCCAACACTTATCGCTATGCCGAGCGTGATTAAGAGTATTCCAGCAAAACACATTGTGATTTTATACATTGCTTATTTTGTTTTTTCTTTCATCTTGTCCTTCATTGCAAATAACTCATCTCGGTATTTTGCGGCAGCCATGAAGTCCAATTCCTTGGCGGCTTTTTCCATTGCTTTTTGAGTTTGTGCAATTGCTTTTTCTAGTTGAGCAGCGGTCATGAATGCAATGATAGGATCGGCAGCCAATGCTGGTTTGGCTGGTTCAGTGTACACTTTTTTGTTTTGGAAATTGAGTACGGATTTGTGCTCCATAATTTCTTCGCGGGTTTTGCTCATGCCGGTAGGTGTGATGCCGTGTTTTTCATTGTAAGCAAGTTGTATGGCGCGACGGCGATTGGTTTCGTTGATGGTTTTTTCCATCGATTCAGTGATTTTGTCGGCATACATGATCACACGTCCGTTCACATTTCGCGCCGCCCTGCCAACGGTTTGTGTAAGCGATCGTTCAGAACGTAAAAAGCCTTCCTTGTCGGCATCTAAAATGGCAACGAAAGAAACTTCAGGCAAGTCTAAGCCTTCTCTCAGTAAGTTAACACCCACCAGCACGTGGATATCGCCCATACGCAGTTGGCGCAGGATTTCAACGCGCTCCATTGTGTCAACATCGGAATGGATGTAGCGACAGGCGATGTTGAGGTTGGCGATATATTTGGTGAGTTCTTCGGCCATTCTTTTGGTAAGTGTGGTGACCAAAATGCGTTCTCCTTTTTTTACAGTTTCGTCAATTTCTTCGAGCAGATCGTCAACTTGATTCAGGCTGGGACGCACGGTAATCAATGGATCAAGCAGGCCGGTAGGACGAATGATTTGCTCTACAATAACGCCTTCTGATTTTTCAAGTTCGTAGTCGGCAGGTGTTGCGCTGACATATATGGTGTTGTTGAGTAGCGTTTCGAATTCTTCGTATTTCAACGGACGGTTGTCAAGAGCGGCTGGTAGCCGAAAGCCATATTCAACCAGATTCGTTTTTCGTGAACGGTCACCGCCATACATCGCCCGAATTTGTGGAAGTGTGACGTGGCTCTCGTCGATGATCATTAAAAAATCTTTTGGAAAATAATCCATCAAACAGAAAGGGCGTGAATTGGCCACGCGTCCGTCCATATAACGTGAATAATTCTCTATACCTGAGCAGTAGCCCAATTCGCGCATCATCTCCAAGTCATATTCTACGCGTTCTTTGATGCGCTCCGCTTCAATAAATTTGCCTTCCGATTTAAAAAATTCGTACTGCTTCATCATGTCGTCTTGAATCTCATACAGCGCACCATTCATTCGTTCTTTATTGGTTACAAAGATGGTAGCAGGGTAGAGGGTGAGTTGTTCAACAACTTCTATTTTGTGTCCGCTAATGGGGTCGAAAGCATAGATTTCTTCAATTTCATCTCCCCAAAAACTGAAGCGATAGGCGTGGTCTAAGTAAGCTGGAAAAATATCAATGGTATCGCCGCGCACTTTGAAATTACCTCTTTCAATAGGCATTTCGGTGCGTGAGTATAAACTGTCGACAAACTTTCGCAGTAATTTATTGCGCGCAATGACTTCTCCTTTTTTAATGGTGAAAGTATTTTCAGTGAAGTCGGCTGGGTTTCCCATTCCGTAAATGCACGATACAGAGCAAACCACAATTACGTCACGTCTTCCCGATAATAAAATGGAAGAGGTTGCTAAGCGCAGTTTTTCAATTTCTTTATTGATCGACAGGTCTTTTTCAATGTAGGTTCCTGTTACAGGAAGATAAGCTTCGGGTTGATAGTAGTCGTAGTACGATACAAAATATTCAACGGCATTGTTGGGGAAAAACTGTTTGAATTCTCCGTACAGTTGCGCTGCCAAAGTTTTGTTGTGACTTAAAATTAAAGTAGGGCGCTGCAATTGTTGTATCACGTTGGCCATTGTGAATGTTTTTCCTGACCCAGTAACGCCTTGCAATGTTTGAAACTCAACATCATTGCGAATGCCTTCGACCAATTGGCGAATGGCTTCGGGCTGATCACCCGTTGGCTGGTATTCTGAGGTGAGTTCGAAATCCACTTTTATTTTTTACTTAAGGCGATGATTTTTCGCGCCAATTCATTGGCTATTTTTTCTTGAGCTTCGATGGTCGACGCGCCCAAGTGCGGCGTGATGGATGTATCAGGGTGTTGCAATAATTTCGCGTCAATATCAGTGCTAAACACGTCCAACGCAGCATGCGCCACCTGCCCCGACTGCAGCGCGGCTAAAAGTGCTGCTTCGTCAATATTTCCACTGCGTGAGGTATTGACGAAGGTGACACCTTTTTTCATTTGGGCAAAAATTTCGGCGGTGACTACTGGTTGATCGTTTAACGGAAGGTGCAGCGAAATAATATCGCATTGCGCCAAGAAATCATTCAACGGAGAAATAGGTATTTTGATGTCGAGTGCTGTGTCAAAAAATTCCAAGGTGAATTCCACCTCTGTTTTGCTGGGGTGGTAGGCCAGTACTTCCATGCCAAAGGACAGCGCCAATTTCATTACTTCACAGCCAATGCGGCCACAGCCCCAAACGCCAATGGTTTTTCCTTTGAGTTCGCGACCCTGCGACAGTTCTTTTTTTAGTTCCTTGATTTGTTCGGGATGCTCATTTATGCGCACGTTACTGGTGCTTACAAAACGGTAAGTCGACAGCAAGTGAGCGAACACCAGTTCGGCAACAGCTGTGGTAGATGCGCCGGGGGTGTTGAAAGTCAAAATGCCTAGTTCATCGGCTGCTTTTTCGTCGATGTTGTCCATGCCCACACCGCCACGGCCCACCATTTTTAATGAAGAACATCCTTCCATTACTTCTCGTGTCACCTGTGTGGCGCTTCGCACAAGCAATACGTTGATGTTGTTTTGTTGTATGAAAGCGATCAAGTCTTGCTCTTTGTACGCTCCTACATACAGCGTGAATCCGGCGGCTTTCAGTAAAGAAATTCCGACGGGGTGAAAGTCGTCGTTGATCAGTATATTGAATTTCATCAAGCGTGTTTTTTAGCCATGTCACGCATTGCGTCCACCAAAGCCTGAACGCTTTCAATAGGCATTGCATTATAGATGGAAGCTCTGTAACCGCCCACACTGCGGTGACCTTCTATGCCGCTGAGATTTCGTTCTTTTGCCATTTGTGAAAATTCAGGTTCCAGTGATGGATCTTTCATTACAAAAGTGACGTTCATCAAAGATCGGTCTTCTTTGGCAGCGGTTCCCAAGAAAAGTGGATTGCTATCGATTTCATCGTATAGGAGTTTGCCTTTCTTTTCATTGATGGCTTCCATTGCAGCAATACCGCCTAAATTTTTCAGCCATTCCATGGTCAACATACAGGTGTATATTGAAAAGCAAGGAGGGGTATTGAACATGGATTCATTGTCAATATGCGTGGTGTAATCCAGCATTGTTGGTATTTTACGTCCACTTTTGCCGAAGATTCCTTTTTTTGAAATCACCAGAGTAACTCCCGCTGGCCCCATGTTTTTTTGTGCTCCAGCGTATATTAAATCGAATTTACTAACGTCGATTACCTTGCTCATCAGGTCTGAAGACATGTCGCAAACCAATGGCACTGAAGTCTCCGGAAAAGATTTCAATTGCGTTCCGTAAATGGTATTGTTTGAGGTAAGGTGCAAGTAGCTTAAATCAGAAGGAATGCTATAGTCCTTTGGCACATAAGAGAAGTTTTTGTCTTTTGAAGAAGCAACTTGAATAGTTTCGCCATAGAATTCAGCTTCTTTCACAGCCTTGCTTGCCCAAACACCGGTGTTGAGGTAGCCCACTTTTCCGCCAACAGGCAAAAGGTTTTGCGGCAACATAGTGAATTGCAAACTTGCGCCTCCCTGCAAGAAGGAAATATCGTAGTTGTCGGGAACATTTAGCAATTCGCGCACTAGGGCAAAAGATTTGTCCATTACCGCCACAAAATCTTTGCTGCGGTGCGACATCTCAATGATGGATAGGCCGCTGTTGTTGTATTCTATCACTGCCTCGGCAGCTTTTTGCATTACTTCCTTGGGCAAGATGCAGGGGCCTGCACTGAAATTGTGAACGTATTTTTTCATAATAATATATTGTGGGGTGAAATTACTGCATTGCTATGGAAAGACAAAGGCTTTTTCTGCTACTTTTACGAAAAATAAATATTATGTTATATAGGAAATTTGGAAAATTAGACTGGAAGATAAGTGAAGTAGGTTATGGAATGTGGGGAATGGCTGGATGGACTGAGTCAGACGATAAAGAAACTGCAATTGCTTTAGATAGATCAGTAGAATTGGGATGCAATTTTTTTGATACGGCATGGGCCTATGCTTCTGGAAAAAGCGAAAGAATTTTGGCTGATTTAATAAAAAGACAAGCACATAAAAAATTATACACGGCGACTAAAATACCTCCCAAAAATTTGAAATGGCCCACCATCAAAGGATCTTCGATTGATGAGGTGTATCCGGTAAGTCACATTGTGGAGTACACAGAGAAAAGCTTGAAAAATCTGGGTGTTGAATGCATCGACTTGCAGCAATTTCACGTTTGGGAAGATGCTTGGGCGCAACGCGACGAGTGGCAGTCAGCTGTGGCTAAATTAAAAAAGGAAGGAAAAGTACAGTCCTTTGGTATAAGCGTTAACCGCTGGGAGCCTACGAATTGCTTGCAAACCTTGGATACAGGGTTGATCGACGCTATTCAGGTGATCTATAATATTTTTGATCAATCACCAGAAGATGAGTTGTTTCCTTATTGTCAACAAAACAACATCGCTATCATCGCTCGTGTGCCTTTTGACGAAGGGTCATTGACGGGTACTCTTACCAAAGAATCAAAGTGGGATAATGGTGATTTTAGAAACACTTATTTTTGTGCAGAGAATTTAAATCCTACGATTGATAGGGTAGAGGCGCTGCGAGCTGCTTTGCCAGTAGGAACGTCACTGCCCGAAGTGGCATTAAAGTTTATTCAGCACCACCCTGCTGTGAGTACCATGATTCCCGGTATGAGGAAGATCAGAAATGTGGAAAACAACATGCGTATCGGCGCAGCCGACAGCCTTCGTTTGTCTCCTGAAATGCTTGCTCTATTGAGAAATCACCGATGGGATCGCCAACCTTCAGTTTGGTCGTGCTAGTGTTTTTGCACTAATTAATGCAGTGTTGTTTACCGTAGAGTTAGTAACTAAATGTTGTGGCTTCTTGCCAAGCAAATCAAATTGCGTATATTTGCGTTCAAATTAGTAGCATGGCAAAAGTTAAATTTAACAACAAAGACGCTGTATTTTTTTCCGCATTGCGCAAGAAAGTTGATGCTTACTTTGATAATAATAACATTGCACCAACGGGTAATTTCACGCTTTTCTCTAAAACGTTCATTTTAGTGGTGAGTCTTGTATTTATTTATACAGCGCTGATAACGCAGCTTTTTCCATACGGATGGGTAAATGTGTTGCTTTGTATGTTGCTGGGCGTTAATGTGGCAGCGATCGGTTTTAATGTAATGCACGATGGTGCTCACGGCAGTTATTCAAAATACAAATGGGTAAATGAGATTATGGGGCACTCCTTAAATATATTGGGGGGCAGCGTTTTTATGTGGAAGCAAAAGCACAATATTGCGCACCACACTTACACCAACATTGAGGGGCATGATGACGATATTGATGCGGGCTCTTTGTTGCGCATGCACAAAGATCAGCCGAAGTTGCCGCTGCATAAATTTCAACACATTTACGGTTTGTTTCTTTATGGATTTATGTATGGGTACTGGGTTTTTTACACGGACTACTACAAGTATTTTACGGGCGAAGTGTCTGAAAATGTGCCTTTGCGCAAAATGAAAACACATGAACACATTGTGTTCTGGGCTTCAAAAATATTGAATTTGTTTTTGTTTGTTGCGCTGCCTATTGCACTTCTTGGTTTTGTGAATTTCTTGATAGGATACCTTATCGTTTTGTTTACTGGAGGTATCGTTATCTCAGTGGTATTTCAATTGGCGCATATCGTTGAAGATGCGCACTTCTTTTCTCCTGATCCAACAGGATTGACTGTAGTGGAAGCGGAGTGGGCAGTGTATCAATTGAATACAACTGTGGATTTTGCGCCGAACAGCAAAGTATTGACTTGGCTGTTGGGTGGATTAAATTTTCAAGTGATTCACCATTTGTTTCCAAAGATCAGCCACGTGCATTATCCTGAGATTCGTAAAATTGTGCAGGAGACTTGCAATGAATACAATATCGCTTACAGAACATTTCCAACCATGTGGGACGCTTTTAAATCGCACATGAGGTATTTGAAAGCCACTGGAACAGCTGCTTAAGCGGCACATAATTCATAAAAGAAGCCACGTATTTATATGTGGCTTTTTTTATGAATTAAAGTTTCCGTTGTTGCCGGTAAAGGTTTTTGAATTTTGATTAATAGGCTTAAGATTGTCCGCCATGACACTATTATTGTTACGATGGCGAGAGATTCTGCGGAGCATAGAAGGAATGCAAATGCGCCCGATTTTCAAGAAAGTTTTTTGGGAATGATTGTTTTTTGACGCATTTGGAATTGCCTATTCTGTTGCATTTGAGTCAATTGTGTGATTGAAGATCGTCTAATTAGTCTGATGTTCTTGTTTTTTTTGCCGCGCTGCTGTTTGAAACTGAAGCGAGGCCCCCTTGATGTCAATAAAAAAGCCGTTCCTTGTGGGAACGGCTTTTTTTATATTTGATTAATCCTAAGATTAATATCCACCTCTATCATATCCACCTCTGTCGCCACGGTCTCTTCCTCCACCGTTGCCACCGCCGTATCCGCCGCCGCCTCTTCTGTCACCGCCGCCGCCGCCGCCTCTGTTGTATCCGCCGCCGCCGCCACCACGTGGTCTATCACCTTCTGTTTTTGGTTGCGCTTGGTTAACTGTCAACGTTCTTGTTTGAAATTCAGCTTTGTCTAAAGCATCAATTGCTTGGCTAGCAGCAGATTCTTCTGCCATTTCAACAAAAGCAAAACCTTTAGATCTTCCTGTGAATTTGTCTGTGATAAGTTTCACTGATTTTACTTCTCCGTATTCTGAAAAGAGATTCGTTAAATCTTGTTCGCTCGCTTGGTAGCTGAGATTTCCAACGTAAATTGTCATTGTGCTAATTTTTTAGATTAATTAATTTTATAATTGTAGTAAGTCGATACGCTGAATTATCACAATCTTTACAAATATATATATTTTTTTGTAACAACTTGAAAATCAGTTTTCGCATTTTTTAAAAAAATATAAGATGAAGTTGCGATTTGCATTTATACCCTTGTTTTTACTGATGATTTCAGTGTTTTTTGTTGCGTTTAATAGTCCCAAAAAGGTGGCTATTGTAGATAAAAAAATTTCTTGGGGCTTTAAACGTGACGCCAATCGAAGTATAGATGCGGTCGTCATTCATTCAACCTATAACGCAAATGGTGTCGATAGCTTTAGTGTTCAAGGGGTGCTGGAGCAGTTCAAAAGCTATGGCGTTGCTTCTCATTATTTAATTGATAGAAAGGGGGTGATTTACCGTTTGGTCGATGAGCGGAATGTTGCTTTTCATGCTGGAGCCAGTACTTTGCCTGATGGACGAGTGAATGTGAATAGCACCTCTATTGGTATTGAAATCATCACTACCTTATATTGTCAACCAACGGAAGAACAATATGTTAGTGTCGCCGCTTTGGTGAAAGAGATCAATTCCCGTCACCCACTCAAGTATGTAAAAGGACATTGCGACATTGCCCCTGGTCGAAAAAGCGATCCGTGGAATTTTGACTGGACCAAGTTTAATCTATTGATACAATAATATGCGCATAGGAATCATACGTGAAGAAAAAGTGCCCGCCGACAAAAGAGTGGCTTTTACTCCCCAACAGTGCAAAATAATTCAGGAAGTTTTTGGTATCGAAGTGCTCGTTCAATCGAGTGCATTGCGCTGTTTTGATGATGCCCTTTACCGCGCTCAAGGACTGCAAGTGCTTGATGATGTAAGTGATTGTGACGTATTGTTTGGAGTGAAGGAGGTACCTGTTGCAAAAATTATTGAAGGCAAATGCTATTTTATCTTTTCCCACACCTTGAAAAAGCAAGCACAAAACAAACAACTACTGCGGTCGCTGCTCGATAAAAAATGTACTTTGGTTGATTACGAGTGTCTTACCAATAAAGTGGGAGAGCGTATTCTCGGTTTTGGGCGTTATGCGGGAGTGGTGGGTACCTATAATGCAATGAAGGCTTATGGACTGCGTTACGGAGCCTTTGCACTAAAGTCGGCTCATCTCTGTGTCGATCGTTCGGAACTTGAACGCGAACTCAAGAAAGTAAAGTTGCCAGCAATTAAAATTGTGCTCACTGGAGGAGGACGTGTGGCTGGTGGTACCATTGAAATACTAAATACACTCGGCATCAAGAGCGTGAGTCCTGAAGAATTTTTGAGTCTCAGTTTTGATGAAGCTGTGTATACGCAATTGCATGCCGATCACCATTATCATAGGAGAGACGATGGTCGCTTCGATATGCATGAGTTGATGGAACATCCGGAACGTTATCGTGCAGTTTTTGTGCCTTATACCAAGGTTGCCGATGTTTTTATATCCTGTCATTTTTGGGATCCCAAAGCGGAAAAACTTTTTTCTAAAGACGACATGAAATCAGGAGATTTTAAGATCAAAGTTATTGCAGATATCACCTGTGATATTGATGGGTCGGTGCCCTCTACTCTTCGCTCTTCAACCATTGAAGCACCCTTGTACGGTTATCATAAATTCACTGGACTTGAAACAACTCCCTTTGAAGAGGATGCAATTACTGTGATGGCTGTGGATAATCTGCCGTGTGAGTTGCCTCGTGATGCGTCACTTGATTTTGGGCAAGCGCTAATCGATAAAGTATTGCCATTGCTGTTGGGTAGTGATCCTGACCAAGTGATTGCGCGCGCTACAATTTGTGCCAATGGCGTTTTGACTGACAAATTCACGTACTTGCAAGATTATGTTTCCTGATACGCTCTTGTGCAGTAGATTCTCCATGGATTTTAGTGAATTTTGTATTTACAAGTTTATAGACGGTACTTGTCAAAAAGCACTTGGTGATTAATGTTTAAGTGTTTGGGGAATTTGCACTGTGTTGCTTTCGTTGCCTTTATTTGCAATTCTGGGGAGTTGCCGGTTCTACTCGTTTTAGAAACCTAATGTGCAATTGGTTTTTTTGTCTCATCGATAGAATAGTATTCTGATTTGCACAAAAAAAGACGAGGAGAGTTGTTTATTTTTTTGGAGTTTTTTTGATCACCTTAGCCTGTTTTACTTTAATAGGATTGTTTGTGCTTTTTTCGGGCTGTTTTTTCTCGTCCAATAAATCGTGTAGTTTGCGCAATAACATTATTTCGTATTTTAAATCAGCAATACGCTGATCTGTGTCTTTTTTCGTGTCCCCAATAGTTGAAAAGTAAAAAGAACTATAGTAGTAAAGGAAATCGAAGGAAAGCACTTGGCCAATTTTTACAAGCAAACCGCTGTCAACTGTTTGACGGTTGAAAATATGATATACTACCGTACGGCTTTTATTTATTTTTTTTGCAAATGTTGTTACAGACATAGAGTGTGAATTCACCACTTCTTTTATCTTTTTTCCAATATTTATACCCATACCTATCAAAGGTGCTTGTTTATTCTGATATATTTCGCGAAATCTTGTTTGTAAATTAGAACACATTGTGCTTTTTTTTGGGTTGCTTTCCTTTGGCTTTTAGTGATTTTTTTTGCAAGATCGCACACCAGGGTTTTGAGTGATTGAATTCATCGATAGTTTTCTTGATGAAGTCTTTTTTTATTGTGCAGTTTTCTCTGAGCTATGTAGATATTCAGGGAATAGTTTGAATTAGTGTTTATCTTTAGGCTATGAGCGAAACTCCTTTATTTACTCCTCTTTTAAACAGTGCTTTGCTTGCTGCAGGGCAAATCAAAAGTTTTCCTGCCGATACGGTGATTATTAATGAAGACAGCTATATCAAAAGCATTCCCATCGTGTTAAAGGGTAGTATTCGCGTGTTGCGCACCGAGGAAGATGGAAAAGAGATTTTACTTTATTACATCATGCCTGGTGAAAGCTGCATCATGTCATTTTTGGGTGGTATTCATCAAGAAACAAGCAAAGTTAAAGCGGTGGCAGAAGAAGATGTGGACATATTGATGATTCCTTTAGAAAAAGCTGGGGAATGGGTAAAGGATTTTCCTGAATGGACCGACTATATTTTTAAGCTGTACCACAAGCGTTTTGAAGAATTGCTGGGTGTTGTGAATGCCGTTGCCTTTCAAAAATTAGATCAACGGCTGTTGCAGTTGATGCAGCAAAAAACAGCGGTGTATCATTCGAAAGAATTGACGATGACCCATCAGCAACTTGCAGAAGAAGTGGGTACCACGCGCGAAGTAGTGTCGCGGGTGCTAAAACAAATGGAGAATGTTGGTTTGATTGAACTCGGCAGAAATAAAATCACCCTCTTGTAAAAATATTTTTCTTGTGTAACATAGGTTACTGTGAGGCGCAACTGCTCGTAGTACATTTGTCTTATGAAAACAATGGAAAAACACATAATTCACTTTTTTAAGCGTCAGGGATGGCGGGTATTGGGAATTTTTCTCGGTGCAATAGGTGGCTACCTGTATTATTTAAAAGTGGGTTGTGCTTCGGGGACTTGTCCCATCACTTCCAATCCATACATATCTGTCGCTTACGGCGGATTGCTGGGGCTGTTGACTGTTAATATTTTTAAATCTTAAAAAAAAACCAAGACATGAGCACTACTCAAAATTCAAAAAAAGGAAACATTGTCGACGTGCGGTCGGCAGGAGAATTTCGTGATGGACACGCTGCTGGCGCCATCAATATTCCGCTTAACGAATTGCCAAATCGTTTGGCTGAACTGCAAGGATTAAAAATGCCTTTGCTGCTTTGCTGCGCTTCTGGAAACCGCAGCGGACAAGCGCATCGCTACTTAACACAACAAGGTGTTGATTGTCTCAACGCGGGACCATGGACGAACTGTAACTAAAACCATATTAAAATGATAGGAAAAATAAAATCACTGCTCGGACTTGGTCCAAAAGTGAACTACGCTGAACTCGTGAAACAAGGAGCCATTATTGTTGATGTGCGCAGCAAGGGCGAATATGCTGGCGGACATATTAGTAAGTCGCTTAATATTCCGGTGGATGCACTGGCCAATAATTTGAATCAGTTAAAAGACAAAAATAAGGTGATCATTACCTGTTGTGCATCAGGTATGCGCAGTGGTATGGCCAAGAGTATGCTGAAGTCGAAGGGTTATTCTAGCGTACACAATGGCGGATCATGGAGCAGTTTGAAAAACAAAATTTGACAATTAACGTAGCACCACAAGTACAGATTAATAAACTTAAAAACGAAATTATGGAAGCGCATTTATACAACGTAGATTTAGCATGGACGGGCGATAGAAAAGGAACTTTGACCTCTCCTGAATTGCATTCGGCCATTGAAGTGGCAACTCCGCCACAGTTTCCAAAGGGAATTGAAGGCGTGTGGTCTCCAGAACATTTTTACACAGCGGCGATCAGCTCTTGTTTGATGACTACTTTTTTGTCGATTGCCGAATTTTCAAAGTTGGAATTCAAGTCTTTTTCTTGCAAAGCCAGCGGGAAACTGGACCAAGTGGATGGCAAATTTTTGATGACAGAAGTGCACTTGTATCCTACTGTAGTCATTGCTGATGAAGCGCTAAGAGAAAAAGCAGAAAAGCTTTTACACAAATCGGAGGCCGCCTGTTTGATTTCCAATTCGGTGAAAGCAACAGTATCAATGACAACTACGATCGTTGTAGAATAGCAATAGACATGGGCGATAGCAAGTGAAAATGCGTATCGCCCATGTCTTTATTTTTTTTCAATTAAATAATAACCGCAAGTGGTGAGGTAGTTTTTGATATAGGGCAAAGCACCAATGAATTTAGCTTGTTTGCGCGGTTTTAGTTTGAATTTGTATTTGTATATGGGATTGAACAAGTACAATTGTTTGTTCACAATTCTACAATTTTGTTGGGCTACAATTCTTTCAAAGCGCTCCAATGAAATTCCTGTTTCTTTTATAAAAAGCAACTCGTCAACAATTCCTTGCGGTTCGCCAAACATCTTTAAAATTCCTTTGTACATGAATTTTGGCAGCAAATGGAAATAGGGCACGAGGTGCAAAATTTTGCTGTTGCAAATTTGCTGGTGACCGCCAAAGGGCATTTGCCAGGGCGGAAATCCAAAAAATATTTTTCCGCCGGGCGCTAAAAACTTCGTCAATTGGCCAATCACTTTTTCTTGATTGGGAATGTGTTCAATCACGTCTTTCAACACGATAAGGTCGAATAAAAAAGGGAAATCTTTTTGCGGATCTATGTCGTAAATGTTCTTGTTGATGAGGTTGAATTGTTCTTGCGGGATTTCAGCTGATAAATAGTGTTGTGCGAGTTCTAAGCGGCTTTGCTGTAGTTCAATGCCCACACCTATTGCGCCTTTTGCGAGAAAAGAACAGAGTACACCACCTTCGGCACAGCCTACTTCTAATACTTTTAAATTCGAATCAATTTTGACGAATTGCTCCACAAAGGGATGGATAAATTCGGTAGCATTGTCTTTTTGCTGCAGGTAATACTCGTCTTTATTTTTGTGGAAATCAAAGGCCATAGTGAAAATCAATTAATTTTTCCATTGGGGTTTGTAGTATAATACCAAGGGTGCAGTGGTGTTTTTGAGCTGCGTTTTTTAGTTCTTCTGAAAAGTGAAAAGCCACTGATCCTATAAAGTTTATAGGAAGATGCTGATAGCCTTCGTATTTTGAAACATGACGCTTGAAGAATTCATCAAATCGTTCAGCAATTAATTTTTGAATTGCTGCATTTTCTTTGTGTTTTGAAATGAATTTTGAGTAGGTCGCGCAATATGCATTAGGGTGCTTGGTGCTGTATACATCACTCACAAGACTTTTTCGATTGATTTTGTATTCACTTTCAAAAGCTTTTTCCAAATCTTGAGGCAATTCTTGGTAGAGGTAGTATTTGATCAGTTCTCTTCCCAAATCGGCGCCACTGCCTTCATCGCCCAACAAAAATCCGGCAGAAGTTACGTTCGCCACAATTTTTTCTCCGTCGAACAAACAAGTGTTTGCACCGGTTCCTAGAATACAGGCAATGCCCTTTGAGTGGCCGCAAAGTGCTCGCGCTGAAGCGAGCAAGTCATGCGTAACTTGTAGTTCTGCATTCGGGAAAAATATTTTCAATGCATTTTTGACTATGTTGCATTTTTCTTCGTTGCCGCAGCCTGATCCATAAAAATACACGGCTGTAATAGCGTTCCAGTCTATGTTTTTGTCAGCGAATTCTGATTCCAGCAAGAGTTTGATGTCTTCGCTGCTATAGAAATAGGGATTGAAGCCTTGTGTTTTTAACACACTTACTTTTTTGTCTTTGTCGACAAAACTCCAATCTGTTTTGGTGGATCCCATGTCGGCTACAACGAACATACTTTTGTTTTTAGTGGTGGCTAAGATATTAAATGCAAAGGTGATATTGAAATTCAGTGTGCTATTCGTTTGTAGTGTTATTAATGCGTTGAATTTCAGTGTGATGTTTTTTTTTCATTTTAAGCAACCCTTTTTATATCTTACGACTTATGTTAAATCAATTTTAATTAAATGTTTAATTATCGATCATGACAAAAAAATATTTTTTACTACAATATTGAAAATACTCTTACCTATAACTTAACATACCTGTATTTAATGAATTCTCGAAAAATTTTGAATTGCCTGGTTTTTTTATTTGCACTGGTGTTGATTTCATGTGAAAAGCCAGCCGGTCAGGGTGGGACATCTAGTATTAAAGGAAAAATATTTGTGAAGGACTTTAACTCTGCTGCCACTGATGTGGTTGCTGAGTATTTTGCTGTTGGGGAAAAAGTGTATATCTCTTTTGGTGATAGTAAAACGGTGGGCAACGACGTGAATTCGGGTTCTGATGGTTCCTTTGAATTTTTATATCTCAATAAAGGGAAATATACCATTTTCGCTGAATCTCGAGATACTAGCATTCATGTTAGTGGGGCAAGCAAAACCATTGCAAAGGAAATTGAAGTAAATATTACTGAAAATGGTTCTGTGAAAGATGTTGGTGAAATTGTTATTTACAAATAAGAAATCTTAATTCAGCTGCTTACAATGCAGTTTTGTGTATAAGCAAACCCTATGAAATCAATAACTCTACTCTTTTTTACTTTCAGTTTTACATTGGGATTTTCTCAATGGTCTACCGATTCAACTCTGAATAATGCAATCTGTACAGAGATGTATGATCAGCAGGACTTAAAAATAACAGAAGATGGTAAAGGTGGTGCCATTGTCTCATGGCTGGATTATCGCAATGATCCTTTATTAAAGGCAGGAGATGTATTTGTGCAAAGAATTGATGCAAACGGTTTTGTTAAATGGATTGCCAATGGCGTTGCTGTTTGCACTAATGCGAGTGATCAATACGGTATAGTGATTGAATCAGATGGTGTTGGTGGGGCATATTTAGCGTGGGTTGACAGACGCAGTGGAAATAGGGACATTTATGCTCAGCATCTTGATTCAAATGGTGTAGCAAAATGGACTGCTGATGGTATTGCTGTTTGTACCACTGTTCAAACACAGCAAAATGTTCGTATCGTGAGCAATGGAGTTGATGGGTGTATACTCGTTTGGGAAGATCAAGTAAGTACCTTTGACGTGTTTGTTCAAAAATTAAATGATAAAGGAATAGTACAATGGACAGCTCAAGGTGTTAATATAAGTTCTTCTTTGGGTGATCAAATAAATCCTAAAGCTGTGAGTGACCAAGCGGGTGGCGTAATAGTAACATGGCAAGATAAAAGAAATGGTTCGGACTACGACATCTACGCTCAGCGTATTTCAACGGATGGGATTGCACTTTGGACAGCCAATGGAAAAGTGATTTGTAATTATGCAGGAACACAATCGAATCCTAAAATCGCCAGTGATTTTAATGGTGGAGCTGTGATTGCGTGGCAAGATAAACGAAATGGTTTGGATTACGATATTTACGCTCAGTATATCAAGGGGGATGGCGCCACTTCTTGGTTGGCAGGTGGTAAAGCAGTGAGCGCCGCAACTGGTTCACAATCGGCAATAGACATGACGTCTGAGCTTGGCTCTGGCGTGGTACTTACCTGGAAAGATTCCCGTCAAGGAAATTCAGATATTTATGCTCAAAAAATTAATTTTTCGGGTGCTATTCAATGGTTGGCCAATGGAATGGTGGTGGTGAATTCGGTTTTTGATCAAATAAATCCGAATGTCATTTCTGATGATAACGGTGGAGCTATTGTAACATGGCAAGATTCAAGCTCAGGAAGTTGGGATATTCGCGCACAACATCTTTTGTCGGTAGGTACTTTGGATTGGAATGTTGCTGGTAAATTTGTTTCTGCAGCTACTAACCATCAAGTGTCTCCAAAAAATTGTAGCGATGGTAATGGTGGTAGCATTTTTGCTTTTCAGGATTTTAGAAACGGCAGCAACTATGATATTTATGCTTATAAAATTCAAATAGAAAAAAGTAGTGCAGCGACCTTTGAATATCATCTTGAAATCGTAAGTATTTTTCCTAATCCATCCAATGGTGTAGTGAATTTTGAGGTTTTGACCCCTTCTTCTTCTTCTTCTTATCGATTGACGATGTACAATTCTTTGGGAGAGCAATTTTCAACAAGCAATTTCCAGCAGCATTTTAGTACTGGTGATTTAAGCAGTGGAATATATTTTTATAACATAAGTGATTCGTTTAGCAATGAATCCGTTACAAGTGGTAAAATCATAGTAGAGTAAGTATTGTATGATGAAAAAAGGATTTTTTGCAACCGTTTTATTTCTTGTGCTAAGTGTTTTTCAACTTTCTGCACAAAGTAAAAAGGAAATAAAGAAATACAGTATTAAATGCAGTATCTCCACTGTTTATGAGGAAGGTAAATATGTTAATGATAAAAAGACAACTTTTGATAAGGAAGGGAATGTAATTGAAGAGATAGAATATGGAAAGGGTGGGGAGATCAAATCAATTAAAAGAACTAAATATAATTCTGAAGGAGATGAGATAGAGGAGCTAGAGTACAATGGAGTAAGTGAACTCGAGGAAAGAAAAGTGTATAAATACAATTCTTTAGGCGAAAAGGTAGAAGAAACAATATACGATGGAATGGGGAAAGTGAAAAAGCGACATGTTTATACTTACAATGCGCAAGGGTTGAAATCAGAGAAGAAAACATACGATGCTGCAGGTAAATACATTGCCAGTAAAAAATTTCAGTATGAAGTTAAATAATGATGAAAATATGTTGAACATTAATCTTGATTCTTTTGAAGTTATAGGCTTGAAGGATATGGATCGTGTGAAGCTTATGAATCGTATTGATAGCAAATACACGTTTAGCATCGGACAACTTTCTTCCATCATCGCGCAGTTGCAACCTTATTATTATGTAGTAGAGATTGCTGCTAAAAATTGGAGTACCTACGAAACTTTGTATTACGACACATCTGATTTTCGATTGTATCACAAACACCAAAATGGTGCATTGAACAGGTTTAAAATCCGTCATCGAACATATGTAGATAGTCAGTTAGGTTTTTTAGAAGTGAAATTTAAAAACAATAAAGGGCGCACGAACAAAGAGAGAATTAAGGCAAGTGCTGTTCCATATTCATGGGAAGAAAATCAATTTTGTTTTTTAGAAAAAGAATTGAATTTTGATCCGCAAACTTTACAGCCTGTTTTATGGATCAATTACAAGCGATTGACTTTGGTTAATAAAGTGAGTGCCGAACGTGTTACTATTGATGTTTCGATGGAGTTTATTAAGGATGGTGTTTCTCAAACATTAAATAATTTAGTGATTGCTGAAGTAAAGCAAGAGAAAAAACAACATTCTCCCTTTGTGAAAGTTATGAAGGCTTTGCACTTACGTGAAGGATCAATTAGTAAATATTGCTTGGGTGTTTGCTATATGCAAACCGATATAAAAAGAAATAATTTCAAAGAAAAACTTAATAATTTAAAATATATTTTGTGATGGTGCTTTTAGATATAATGACGGATGATACTGCTATACATGGTGTAGATGCTCTTCAAAAAATTTCAGGAAAATTTGCCTGGCGCTTACTCATTGATTTCGCTTCTGTGTTCATTTTAATACGGTTTATCTATTATAAAATTTACAAAAGCACCGAGCTTTTTTTTACCTTTTTTATTTTCAATTTGGTGATTTTCTTAATTGCTTTTATGCTTAATAAAGTGGATTTATCCATGGGGGCTGCTTTTGGTTTGTTTGCTGTTTTTTCAATGCTGCGCTACCGCACCGAAGACATTTCTATAAAAGACATGACTTATTTGTTTTTGGTAATTGCATTAGGTTTAATGTCGGCAGTTACTAAAATTAAAGACACCAGTGATGCCTTGGAATATCTTTTTTTAGGAGGAGTTAACGTCACGATTTTGCTCATCACTTATTTTTTGGAGAGCTCCACTTTAATGAGGAAGGAAGGAACTAAAATTGTAATTTATGATAATGTGGAACTAATAAAGGAGGGTAGACATAATGAATTAATTGCCGACTTAAGTCTGAAAACAGGCGTTACTGTGCATAGATATACTATTCAAAGAGTTGATTTTTTAAGAGATAGTGTTCAAATAAAAATTCATTTTTTTGAAAAATAAATTTCGTAAATAATGAGCAGTAGTTTCAAAAAGCTAATTTCATTCTTGAGTTGTTTAATGTTGTTATCCTATTGCTCTGCACAAATTATTTACGCAAACGATGCTCAGTTAAGGACGGATGTTTCGCTAAGTAAAAAATTAAATGATTTTTTTTCTTTGCAAGTGCAGGAACAGGCGCGATGGTCGAATAACATTTCGTCTTTCGAGCGGGCAAGTACCGATTTGAGTTTTTCATGTGCAATCAATAAAAGATTAAAAATCACCAGTGGATATGTACATATCTACAAAATGAAAAATGCGATCGATGCAAGCATTCGCCATCGTTTTTATCTGTCGCTAACACTTAAAGCCGACTATTATTTATGGAAATTTCAATACCGCTGCCAGCTGCAAAATCAGCTGAATGATCCATTCTTCTCAAAATATGGAACGACCAATTATATTTACAATCGACATAAAATAACTGTTAAGTATGAAATTTCTAAAAGGCTTAGTGTTTATTTAGCTGATGAGCTTTATTTGCCTCTAAATAATCCTGGCTTGTTAGGCTTTGATAGAAATAGATTTTATGTAGGCTGCACTTACAAAATTTCAAAGAAACAAAGTGTTGATGTTTATTTTATGAATCAACGGAAACTGCAATTTAACGACTGGCCGAAGTACGGTGCTGATTTTTCTGAGAATGGATTTACCTCTGATTATGTTTGTGGATTGTCATATGCTGTTGAATTCTAAAAGTAGCTTTGTTGCAAAAAATAATAATGGAATACCTGTTTTTTTTGCTATTTTAAAGCACCTATACACTCTACTTATGAATAAAAAATTACTGTCGGTGCTGCCGATGATCACATTAAGTGCGTTTTGCTTAGCTCAAATAGCTGTTCCCCCTAATACAATCAGTACTAACTTCAACAGCGGGTATTATAATGCAACATTTACATTGCAGGTTAATTCAACAAAAATCGGTGATACTATTTTGTATACTTTGTATGGGAGTGATCCTCGCATTGCACTTGGTGCGGTTACTAAATACACTCCTTTTACTATCGTTATAGATCCGACGTCAACTACTGGCAGAGATAAAACTCCGGCTGTTACCCTTCGCCTCACAAAAAAAACCAACGGACAGTTCACTGTTCCTATCAGTAAAACATACATATTCCTCGATGCTGTTAAAACGCAAGGTAATCCCGCAGGATCCTATTGGCCAGCTCCAAATCCAATCAATGATCAGGTATTGGATTACGATATGGATAGCAAAGTAGTCAACGATAATTTGTACAAAGATTCTATTGATGATGCATTGTTGCAAATTCCTAGTATTTCTATCATCACCAAACAAACTAATTTAACAGATGCAGCTACAGGAATCTATGTTAATCCATCGGGTGAAGGTAAAGCTTGGGAGCGTGAAGCTTCCGTTGAATTAATTAATCCCGACAATAGTCAGGGATTTCAGGTTGAAGCGGGTTTGCGAATTCGCGGTGGATACAGTAGAAGTACTGATAATCCGAAACATGCGTTTCGATTATTTTTCAGAAATGAATATGGTTATGGAAAACTGAAATTCCCATTGTTTGGTCAAGAAGGACATGATGAATTTGATAAAATTGATTTGCGTACGAGTCAAAATTACTCGTGGAGCTTCGCTGGTAGTTCACGAAATACCATTCTTCGTGATATATTTAGTAGGGATCTTCAAGGGGCTATGCTCCAGCCTTATACCAAAGGGCGTTTTTATCATTTGTACTTAAACGGAATGTACTGGGGGATTTATCAAACTGATGAAAGGCCATCGGCAGATTTTGGTGAAAGTTATATTGGTGGAAAAGCAGAAGATTATGACGTGATAAAAGTGGAAACTAATAATGGCTATACCATTGAAGCTACTGATGGTAATTTAAATGCTTGGGAATCTGTATGGAATTTATGTCAGCAAGGTTTTTCATCCAACGACAATTATTTTATGTTGCAAGGATTAGATAATGCAGGGAAGAGAGATTCTACATTACCTGTTTTGGTTGATGTCGAAAATCTAATTGACTATATGCTGCTTATATTTTATACCGGAAATGTTGATGCTCCAGTTTCTGAATTTTTAGGTAATGCTTCGCCCAATAATTTTTATGCGATCAGAAACAGAAATGGCAAAAAGGGCTTTAAGTTTATCGCCCACGATAGTGAACATACTTTATTGGTTCAGCCTGGTGATGCCGGATCGGGGATCAATGAAAATCGTGTAAACATTGGCAGCAATGGTGAAATGGTGGTGACTGATTTTTCTAAATTTCAGCCGCAGTGGCTCCATTACAAATTGTGTTCTAACGCCAATTACCGTGCACTTTTTGCAGATAAGGTGTACAAACACTTTTACAATAATGGTGCGATGACCGTTGGAAATATGCAAAAGCTTTTCAGAAAACGCGCTGCCGAAATTCAAACGGCCATCATCGCTGAGTCGGCGCGTTGGGGCGATGCTCAATCACAATGGTCGGCACACACCAAAGCAAACGACTGGTTGCCCGAAGTGAATAACATCCTGAATAACTTTTTTTCACCTCGAAGAGATATCGTTTTGACGCAGCTAATTGATGAAAATTTATTTAGCACGCTTCATGCGCCAATTTTCATTTTTCAAGATGTTGCTTTTGAAAGCGCCGTGTTGAAAACCACAACTATCAGCAATCTGAAGTTTAACAATGACAACGGAAAAGGAGTCATCTATTATACTTTCGATGGAAGTGACCCACGAAGCATTGATGATGTAATTGCTTCTTCAGCTATACAAATGAGCAACAATGGTGTGTTTTCTTTAAATGCAGGAGGAGTTATGAAAGCACGTATTTATTACAACGGACAATGGAGTCCCTTGCATCAGTTGACAATATATATTCCAGCTCAACTAGAAAAATTGAAAATAACTGAAATTCATTTCCACCCTAAATCAAATGATATAGCTACCGCCGCAAAGGATTTAGAATTTATTGAATTGAAAAACACTGGTAACACACCAT
Organism: Flavobacteriales bacterium; assembly: GCA_947444925.1. Lineage (GTDB taxonomy): Bacteria > Bacteroidota > Bacteroidia > Flavobacteriales_C > JAHEZL01. The sequence goes on from CANFBW010000004.1 coordinate 50,059, forward strand.
TGAATTTAAGCGGATTGTCTTTTGCTAGTGGTATTGATTATTCTTTTCCGGAAGGAACGGTGATACAAGCTGGATCTTTTATAGTATTGGCTGCTCAGGATTCGGTATTTAAAGCCAATTACAAATTCAGTCCCTTTGGTGAGTACGATCGTAATTTAAGCGATGGAGGTGATGAATTACTTTTGAAACTCGCTAACGGCGATACTTTAATTGATATACAGTATCTCAATATTACTCCATGGCCAACGCAGGCCAACGGATTTGGGCCTACCATGGTAACAACTTTAATTAATCCTATTGGTAATCAAAACGATGGAACTAAATGGGTGGCGTCTTATGCTGTAAATGGCTCTCCGGGAGCCGATGAGTCACTTCCAAATAGTGGTGCTCATACACAAAATGTTTACGCTAAAATATATCCTAATCCTTTTAATGATATTGTTGTGGTTGAGCTTTCCTCGTCATCATCCAATGAATATGAAGTGCTTGTTCAAAATGCATTGGGCGAAAATGTGCAAAGAACCTTGATTTACGGATCAATACCTTCTACTATAAAATTCAGTGAATTGCCTGAAGGGCTGTACTTTATGAGCATCAGTAATCCGAATTTCAAACAAACGGTGAAGTTGGTGAAAACAAATTGAACGCAGTATTTCAGGAGTCCGTCATTGGGTAATTGTCTGAATCTTGATTCACGTGATGAAAGGATTTAAGTAGGTGTAGTCGAGACAATCTTTTACTTAAGTGAATCAAGATTCAGACAATTCGAAAAAATCTTCAGATTAACATTAATTTTATTTTCAACTCTCTATATTCGTGCTGCAATATTAATTTACTCTTGTTCTATGTTTATGAAATTGAAATTAGCTCTGCTAGCCTTACTTGTCTTTTGTGGTGTTGTAGGTTTTTATACTTTAAAGAAAGAGGAGAAGCTCACTAAAGAACAAGTCATCATAGGCTATGTCTTTAAAGTGACCGATGCTTACCACTATCTGCCAATGAAGATAGACGACGCCTATTCTGGAAAAGCCTTTAAACAATATTTGAAAGCCCTTGATTACAACAAAAGAATACTCTTGCTTTCTGATGTAAAGCAGTTGAAAAAATACGAAATGAGTATTGATGATGAAATTAACAATGCTGCACCTTTAGATTTGTTTGAAAATGCACTGGCGCTGATTCAAAAAAGAGAGCAAGAAATACGCCCGTACTACAAAGAGATGTTGTTGTCAGCAATGGATTTCAATGTTAAAGAAAGCGTTGAGAACGATCCTGACAAAAGAGAATTCCCTAAAAATGAAGGTGAACGTAAAGAATTGTGGCGTAAATTACTGAAGTTACAAGTGTTGTCGCGGTACTACAATTTAAAGGAAGCGCAAAGTGCCGATAGCATTAAAGTAAAGAAGAGCGATGTTGATCTTGAAAAAGAAGCGCGTGAAAAAGTATTGAAGAGTTACGAAGAATGGACTAAAAATATTGAGCAGGTTGACCGCATGGAGCGATTTTCCACTTACGTAAACGCACTGCTCAGCGTATACGATCCGCATACGTCTTACTTCGCGCCGCGCGCCAAACAAGATTTTGATATTTCTATGACTGGGCGTCTTGAAGGTATTGGTGCTACTTTGTCGGTAAAAGACGGCTATGTAAAAGTCAATGAAATTATTCCGGGCAGTGCCTCAGCACGTCAAGGCGAATTGGAAGCCGGCGATTTGATTTCTGAGGTAGCTCAAGGTGCGGCCAAAGCAATAGATGTTGTTGACATGCGTCTTGATAAAGTGGTAAGCATGATCCGCGGACCAAAAGGAACTGAGGTTCGATTGACAGTGAAGAAAATTGATGGCACCACACGCATTATCAAAATCATCAGAGATGTGGTAGTCATTGAAGAAACCTACGCCAAATCGGCTATTTTGCAAAAAAGTGGCGGCGAAGCGCGATACGGATACATTGATATTCCGCAGTTTTATGCCGATTTTTCAGGCAAGGGCGGGCGCAATTGTTCCGATGATTTACTCATTGAAGTAGAGCGCTTGTCGAAAGAAAATACAAAAGGCACTATCATTGACTTGCGCAACAATGGCGGTGGATCCCTGCAAGATTGTGTTAAAATGGTGGGCTTGTTTATTGAGTCGGGACCAGTAGTTATTGTTGACGACAAAAGTGGCGAAAGTCAAGCCTACACGGATCCTGATCCACGCATCCGCGACGCCAAACCCTTGATTGTTTTAGTAAATGGTTTTAGTGCCAGTGCTTCTGAAATTTTTGCCGCAGCCATTCAAGATTACCACAGAGGCGTGGTGATGGGTACCGCCTCCACTTTTGGCAAAGGCAGTGTACAGCGCTTTTTCGAATTAGATGAGTTTATGCCCGATCAGGCAGAATACACCTCTGCGAAGCCTATGGGTGCAGTGAAGCTTACCATGTCAAAATTCTTTAGAATCAATGGTGGCGCTACGCAATTGAAAGGCGTGGTGCCTGATATTGTGCTTCCTGATGCTTACTCAAATATGAAGCTGGGCGAAAAAGAGGAGGACTTTGCCATGCCGTGGACTAAAATAAATCCCGCATCATACCAGTTGTACAAAAGCGAGCCAAACTACAAAGAATTGGGCTCTGCCTTGGTGCAGCGCATTGATACTACTGCCTATTTCAAACTACTGAACGCACACTTGGCGCTCATGAAAAAGGAGGAGGAAAATACTTTGCAGAGTTTGAAATACGTTGACTATGCGGCCGAGTCAAAAGCGATTGAAAGCAGCAGTAATGCATTGAATGGCGTGTCTAAAAGAGCAAACGGTCTCAAAATTGATTTCCTTCACGATGAGCAAGAAGCGATCAAAACTGATAAAGTGAAAAAAGAAAGATTGGAAAATTTTCACAAAACATTATTGCAAGATGCGTACATCTACCAAGCGTTAATTGCCTTGTCTGAAATGCATTAGCCCAAATGTAAAAACAAGATGAGGTAGGCGATGGCCAATAGCGGTAAAATGAATAGTATTTTACGTTCTTCAATAATAGAAGTATACAAACGATTAAAGATAGACTTCATAGCATAGTGTTTAGGGATTGATAAGATAATAAAAATAAATACACTTCCAAAAGTTACTTTTGTAGAAATTGGTATTGTAAACAAGAATGATGAAATTTAAAAACTCAAATAAATACTATGGAACAATTTGCTGAAATGTTGATGTACACCGTGCCATCGGTAGTTGTGGGCGCCTTGGCGTACTTGTTGGTACACCGCTTTATTCAAAACGAACAAAATCGTCACATGGTGGAAATAAAGCGCGAAAACATAAAGTATTCGGCACCAATCATTTTACAGGCTCACGAGCGCTTGATTCTGTTTTTAGAACGCATGCAAATGTCGGGTCTTGTTGCCCGTTTGCACAAACCAGGAATGAGCGCGCGCTTGATGCAAAGTGAGATCATTACGACTATTAAAACGGAGTTTGAACACAATATCACACAACAACTGTATGTGTCCAAAAATGCATGGGAATACGTAAAAAAAGCCAAGGAAGAAAGCATGAAAGTGGTCAGTCTTGGCATGTCTAAACTGCCTGATGGTGCGACTTCTATAGATCTTGCAAGAGAAGTTTTAACGCTCACTGCTGCGCAAGAGCAAGATTGGGCGCAAAAGGCGATTGACATTTTGAAAACCGACTTGAGAAAAAATTTCTAAGTGGAGCTTTCCTCGTTCAATCCAAATTTTGAAAGTAAAGTAGCGCAAGGCACAGCGCTGCCCCAAGAATGGCTAAATGCCTTGAGGAGTGGTAGTAAACAAGCATTGGCCAAGGCCATTACCCTTACGGAGAGTACTAAAGAAGACGATCGGCAATTGGCGCGCACCTTGGTGCAGCATTGTGAGCGAACGGGAAGTAGTTTGCGAATCGGTATCACAGGTGTGCCAGGCGTAGGTAAAAGCACCTTTATTGATCAACTGGGCACCTTCCTAATTCAACAAAAAAACAAAAAAGTGGCTGTGCTTGCTGTTGATCCAAGCAGCGGACGATCAGGCGGCAGTATTCTCGGGGATAAAACTCGAATGGCACAACTTGTCCTTAACGATGCTGCGTATATTCGTCCAATTCCTTCGCGAAAGGAGTTGGGTGGTGTTGCGTCGGGGCTCTCAGAGGCTATTGTACTTAGTGAAGAAGCGGGTTTTGATGTGGTGTTTATTGAGACTGTTGGTGTTGGTCAATCTGAAACGGATGTAACAGAACTCGTTGATGTTATCGTGTTTTTGTTATTGCCCAATTCAGGTGACGACCTGCAAGGGATTAAGCGTGGCATCATGGAAGAAGTGCATATTGTTGCGGTGAATAAGAGCGAAGGTGATCAGTTGATGGCGGCAAAAAAAACAAAAATGTTGTTGGATGCAGTATTACAAATCATGCCTGGACCAATAGAAGTTGAATTGCGTGAAGTGTTGTTGTGTTCGGCTGAAACGGGGCAAGGTATTGCTGAATTGTGGACGGCTGTTGAGCAATTACAACAACGCCTCAACGACAGTTCGTGCTTGCAGGAAAACAGAAAGCAGCAAAAAGTCAAGCGTTTTCATAGGTTGCTTAATCAAATGCTGCAGGATTCTTTTTTCCAAAATCCCACCATCGCTGAGCACTTGGTGCAAGTAGCTGATGATGTCGCATGCGGAAAAATCGACGCATATCAGGCGGCATTAAATATGTTTCAGCAAAAAAAATAAATTATTTGTTGTGCTTCGCTGTCTTTAATTCTGAAGAAATTTCACGGGCAAATATTTCTGCCACCTTTCTTGCGCCGAGTTCTGTAAAATGGCAATCGTCATAAAAAATACTTTCGTCTTGAGGCAGTTGACTGTAAAGGTCGATGACTTGGATGCCTCTTCCAACTGCAGTTTCTGAAAGCGTTCGATTGAAAAGTTGCATGCTTTCATTCAGTGTTTTAGTACTGTAATATTGTCCTCCGTTTTTTTGAAAATCGCCAATTCCGCCACTCCACATCAATTGCTGTTGCGCTATGCTGTTGTTGGTTTTCCACAGTACGGGTTGGGTGGCAAAAATCAATCGAACCTGTTTTTGTGCGGCGATGTCAATAAGGGTGTTGATGTTTTTTTTGTATCCGTTTAGGGCAGTTGTCCACTGCGGAAGACTGTCGATTTTTTGCTTGCATGCAGCCCTAAAGTTTCTGTGTTTGATCAACACTCTGCCGTCTTTATCGAGTACCATTTCTTTTGGTGGATTTGGTATCCATTTGCGCTTTAACATGCCAGCAAGACGCCAATAGCCGCTTTGCTGGTACCAAGGAAAATACTTTCGCGGTGCCACGGGGAATATTTTTTTATAGCGCTCTAAAGAGTCGCCAGCGGTGTATTTGCCGCGTACAAGTTGCAACTGAAGGTCATTCACTCCCATTAAAATTAACACCGTATTGCATTGTGGGAATTGTTGCAGCAACACTTTCATTTGGTCAATGTGGTGAAAAGAATTGAGTCCGTTTTTTCCGGCATTGCCTATCCAAGTATGGTCTTCGGTTTTGCGTAAATTGTGTTGTAGTAAAGTTGTCCACATTTCATTTTGGTCGAGCAGCAAATCAATGGTGGTGCTGCCGCCAATAGCTAGTATTTTTAATTTTGCGGAAGGATTAAATTCATTGCTGCGTAAACCTTCGCTGTTGATGCTGAATTGCGAAGCGCCGTGTATGCCGCCAATGACGGTAGAGTCTGGTTCGAAAGTGAATTGCATATTCGGCAACCACATGCGGTATTCGTTTTCTGATGGAAGTGCAAATTGAAGAAATCCTTCGCCTAGCGCTAGTGCGATCAAAATGCTTACAAGCACAATTTTGAAGTTTTTACTGCGCAAAAACATTTTTTAAGCTCCTTTTAGCGCTGCTTCTAATTCTAAAGCGCGTTCAAAAATATCGGTCAACGGACGCGGTACCAAAACATTGTTGAGTAAGGTCGACAATTCGTCGTCGTGTGCTTTGGCCTTCATTGTTTTTAAGTCGAGGTGCACAAAGGTGCTGCGCAACACTGCCTTGATGTGCGATTGGTCTTTGTCGTACATAATCATTTCTATGGTCAGTGCTTTGTCGGCAACGTGAATGACCTGTGAACTGATGACTACGTTTTCGCGCAAGTTGGCAGGGCGTCGGTAAACAATTTCGTGTTTTCCTACAAACCAGGCAACTGCTTTTTCGCGCGTCATTTGAAAAATATCAAGGTCGTAAAAATGCACCAGGTGGTCTTCGCGTGCATTTAAAAAATAGTCTAAATAGCGACCGTTGTTCAAATGGCCAAAGGGGTCACAGTCTTGAAACTGAATTACTTTTTTGCTGGAAGGCGTTTTTTCTAAATTAGTTTCCATGTGCATTCAATATTTTTTTAATGTAGCTGTTTGCCTCCAACATATCTCTGATGATGGGCACGTTCATCTTTTGTAAAAGTTTTACATGATGTTCTTTTTCGGCGTAGCCAATGGCCGGAAAACCACCTCTGCTGGCGGCAGTGAGTCCTGATACGCTGTCTTCAATTACCAGGCATTCGTCGGGACGAAAGCCCATTCCTTTGGCGGCATAGAGAAAAACGCCAGGATCGGGTTTCCATTCTTGTATGTCGTAAGCACTGTATATTTTGCCTTCGAAAAAATGAATCAATTTTGCCAATGTGAGATTGAGTATTATTTTTTCTTTGAGGCTGCTTGATGCCACGCAAAACGGCAGTTTCAGTTCATTGAGTAGCTGGTGAATATGGGCAATGGGTGTGACTTCATTTTTGAATGCCTCGAAGGAGCGTGTTCTGAAATTGGGAATGAAGTCTTCCGGTACTTTTATATTGTGCAATTGCTCTACATAGGCAATGCAAGCGCCAAGAGATGTGCCTGAAAAATCAATTTGCATTTGAGCGATAGGTGCTTCATAGCCGATGGACTTGAAGCAGTCGCCCAGCACTCTGAACGATGTTGTTTCGGTGTCTACCAACACGCCGTCACAGTCGAAAATAATGCATTTCAGTTGGGCCATAGTGCGAAGGTAAGCAGAAAAACGGAGGGATGACATTGACTTTTCAACAATGCGCTTTACAATAAGTAAATGCTTTTTTTTTAAGATCGAGCAGAGTCCTTTGTATTTTTGGGTAAAATATTTAGCCATGAAAAAACTCATTTACTCCGCCCTTTTGCTGACAGCTGTTTCTTGCGCTCCGCATAAAGTATGCGATACCACTGTGAAAGAAGACAGTAAGTATGCGAAAATGCTGTATACACCACGCTATAAAGAGGCATTGCATGAAAGAGATTCTTTGTGCACACAGTCGAAGGAACTCATGCAAGATACCAGCAGCTTAGGTAAAATTCTCCGCAGTGAAAAGCAAAAATTGGCGAAGGAACTGAAGGATCACGCCGACTTAAAAAAGTTGTATGAGAACTTAGAGAAATCTTCTGGAGCTCAGTTGTCTCAAATGAATGAGGACTTAACTAGAAAGCAAACAGAACTCGAAGAGAAGCAAAAGAAAGTTGATCAGTTGGAAAAATTATTAAGCGAGCACCAAGCCATGCTTGATAATCTTTTTTCATCGATCAAAAGAGCGTTGGTTGACTTTTCTCCATCTGAATTGACAGTGGAGATGAAGAATGGTAAATTGTATGTGTCGCTATTGGATAAGTTGTTGTTTAAATCGGGAAGTGCCGACGTGGAAGAGCGCGGTGTTGAGGCGTTGAATAAATTATCTTCGGTGCTCAACGGCCATTCAAACTTTGAAATTCTCGTAGAAGGCCATACCGATAATTTGCCTATTAAAACAGCTGTGTATCGCGACAATTGGGACTTGAGCACCTATCGTGCTGCGAGTGTTGTACGTTTGATGATACAAAGCAAAGTGGAAATTGGTCGATTGACAGCGGCCGGAAAAGGGGAGTTTCATCCCATTGCCGGCAATGATAGTCCTGAAGGCCGATCTAAAAACAGAAGAACTGAAATTATTTTGGTGCCTGATTTGAGCGCCATTATGAATTTGATTAAGTAATGTAAATGTTGATCGCAAAAGGAAGGAGGTCTTAGGACCTCCTTTTTTTGTGCTCAAATGTTTCCCGTGAATTCAATAGTTTAGTGCTTTATAACTTATTTGACTCCATATGGCTTTAGAAATAGAAAGAAAGTTTTTGATTAATAGAAAAGAGTGGGCAATGGTAGAGAAACCTGAGCCAAATTTTTTCAGACAGGGCTACATTTCTATTGATCCCAATAAAACCATTCGCGTGCGCACCACCAATGATGCGGCATTTTTAACAATTAAAGGCAAGTCGATAGGCGCAACGCGCAAGGAATTTGAGTATGAAATTCCAAAGTTGGACGCGGTTGAGATGCTCGATCATTTTGCGGTTTCAGAGCTGTCAAAGAAAAGATACTGCCTCACTTTTGGTGGAAAAGTTTGGGAAGTAGATGAATTTTTTGGCGATAATGAAGGTTTGTTGATGGCTGAAATCGAGTTGAATTCCGAAGACGAATATTTTGAAATCCCTATATGGGTAGGCGAAGAAGTGACTGGAGACGAGCGCTACTACAACTCTAAGTTGACGGTGCATCCTTTTAAAGCTTGGTGACCGAACATTGAACTTATCAACATCGCTTTTCTCTTCTTGTGAACTTCTGTATTTTTAAAGTCCGATTGAAAGAAGGCCAATGCGCAACGTTGGTCTATGAATTTTCAATGTTGAACAGCTGAGCATGTATTTGATTTTTGACACTGAAACTACTGGTTTACCCCGCAATTGGAATGCGCCTATCAGCGACACCGACAATTGGCCGCGTTGCGTGCAAATTGCTTGGCAGTTGCACGACGACATGGGGCGCTTGGTAGAGAGTAAAGATTATTTGATTCAGCCAGAGGGCTACAATATTCCATTTGATGCAGAAAGAATACACGGTATTTCTACTGAATTGGCAGAGGAACAAGGTGTTGATTTGTCATTTGTTTTGCGTGATTTCAATAGAGCGCTGTCGCTGTGTAAATTTGTGGTGGGTCAAAACCTAGGTTTCGACTTGAATATCATGGGCTGCGAATTGCATCGCAAAGCGGTCGACTCCAAACTGGCGCAATTGCCAGTTTTAGATACCTGTACAGAAATTACAGCGACACTCTGCCAGCTGCCTGGTGGCCGTGGTGGTAAGTTCAAATTGCCTACGTTGACGGAGCTCCACTTTCATTTATTCGGTCAAAAATTTGAAGAGGCGCACAACGCCACAGCCGACGTGGAGGCGACCACGCGTTGTTTCTTTGAGTTGTTGCGTTTGGGGTCATTCACTACCCAGCAATTGCAATCGAACGATGCTTATATTGAAGCATTTCAATCTTTCAATACACAAAGCATTGCCTTGGCGGGCCTCGTACATGTGAATCTTAAAGAGGCAAGCAACAATATTAAGGTCAAGCAGCAAAAGAGCAAAGAAGGCGAAAGCAAAATTGTTGAAATTGATACAGAGATACTGATTGACGTTCCGTTTTCACATCTACACAACCATTCTCAATATTCCATTTTACAATCCACCACCGAGGTAGATGACCTTGTGAAGGCTGCTGCTGACATGAATATGCCAGCTGTAGCACTTACCGATTTGGGCAATATGATGGCCGCTTTCGACTTTGTTACCGCACTCAAAAAACACAATGACGGCATTGCCAAACAACAAAAGGAAGCCGAAGAAAAAGGAGAAGTCTTTAGCAAACAAATGCTCAAAGGTATTGTGGGCTGTGAGTTTCATGTTTGCAAAGACAGAAAAAATAAAAGCGTAAAAGACAATGGCTACCAAATCCCAGTCATTGCTAAAAATAAAAAAGGCTACCACAATTTGGCAAAGTTATCGTCGGCCGGTTTCATAGAAGGATCTTACTATGTGCCGCGTATCGACAGGGATTTGCTGTTGCATTACAAAGACAACCTTATCGTATTTACGGGTGGACTCAAGGGCGAGATCGCTGACCTTATTTTAAATGTTGGTGAGCGACAGGCGGAAGAAGCCTTTCTGTGGTGGAAAGAAAATTTCGGCGACGATTTTTACGCACAGCTCACGCGCCACGGACTTGAAGAAGAGAAGCGTGTCAATGATACATTACTTAAGTTTTGCAAGCTGCACAACGTTAAATATTTTGCAGCCAACGAAACTTTCTACCTCAAAAAGGAAGATGCCAATGCGCATGATATTTTGTTGTGTGTAAAGGAAGGTGAAAAGAAAAGTACGCCGATCGGCAAGGGTAGGGGCTTTCGTTATGGCTTCCCCAATGACGAATATTATTTCAAGTCTGGCGATGAAATGAAGGCCTTGTTTCGCGACGTTCCAGAGGCCATTATAACAACCAATGAAATTATTGCGAAGGTAGAGTCTTACAAATTGGCCGCAGATGTACTCTTGCCTAAATTTGACATTCCCGATGATTTCAAGGTGGTGGAAGACGAAGGTGATGGCGGAAAACGCGGTGAAAATGCCTTTTTGCACCACCTGACCATGGAGGGCGCCAAACGCCGATATCCTGAGATGACCCCTGAAATAATGGAGCGTCTCGACTTTGAGTTGGCTACCATTGGCAAGTCGGGATATCCTGGTTACTTTTTAATTGTTCAAGATTTTATTGCCAAAGCACGCGAAATGGGCGTTTCGGTGGGGCCCGGACGTGGATCCGCAGCTGGATCTGCCGTGGCTTATTGCACGGGTATCACCAATGTCGATCCCATTAAATACGACTTGCTCTTTGAGCGTTTCTTGAATCCAGAAAGGGTGTCATTGCCCGATATCGATATTGATTTCGACGATGAAGGTCGTCAGCGTGTGATTGATTATGTGATCAATAAGTATGGGGCAAGTCAAGTAGCGCAAATTATTACCTACGGTACAATGGCTGCTAAGTCATCGATTCGTGATACTGGTAGGGTTTTAGAATTGCCGCTTTTTGATGCCGATCGCATCTCTAAACTCGTGCCGAATATGAAGCTCAACAAGCTTTTTGGCATGGATGAAAAGCAGTTGAAAGACAGTTTGAATGGAGATGAGGTGGAGATGGCGAAGCGCCTTCAAGAAATTTACTTGAAAGACGATCTTGAAGGTCAAACGTTGCGTCAGGCGCGTATACTCGAAGGTTCAGTGCGCAACACAGGTATTCATGCCTGCGGTGTGATCATTACGCCAAGCGACATTCGCGAGCTATTGCCTGTCGCTACTGCCAAAGATTCAGAAATGTGGTGCACGCAGTTTGACAACTCAGTGGTGGAAAGTGCTGGTTTGTTGAAGATGGACTTTCTTGGTTTGAAAACGCTTACGCTCATTAAAGACGCCATTGTTATCATCAGAGATAGACACAACATTCTCATCGATATTGATGAGATACCGCTCGACGATGAAAAAACATACAAGCTTTTTCAAAAGGGGGAAACTGTTGGCATCTTTCAATATGAGTCACCCGGCATGCAAAAGCACATGAAGGATTTGAAACCTACGGTGTTTGCTGACTTGATCGCGATGAATGCCCTGTATAGACCTGGGCCAATTGAATACATTCCCTCCTTCATCAAACGAAAACACGGCGTTGAAGAGATTACGTATGACCTCGCCGATATGGAGGAGTACCTCAAAGAAACCTATGGAATTACGGTTTACCAAGAGCAGGTGATGTTGTTGTCGCAAAAATTGGCGGGCTTTACCAAAGGCGAAGCCGACGTTTTGCGAAAGGCGATGGGGAAAAAACAAAAGGATGTGCTTGATAAAATGCGTCCAAAGTTCATCGAAAAAGGAAAAGCGAAAGGACATGCGGAAGACAAGTTGGCGAAAATTTGGAAAGACTGGGAAGCATTTGCAGCCTATGCTTTCAATAAATCGCATTCTACTTGCTACGCACTTATTGCTTATCAAACTGCATACTTAAAGGCGCATTATCCTGCCGAATATATGGCTTCGGTGCTGAGCAACAATATGAGCAATATCTCTGAGGTGACTTTCTTTATGGAAGAGTGCATGCGCATGGGAACGCCGGTATTGGGGCCTGATGTAAATGAATCGGTGTATAAATTTACCGTGAATGCATCAGGTGCAATTCGCTTTGGCTTGGGCGCCATTAAAGGAGTTGGCGAAGGAGCGGTAGAGGCAATTGTGGACGAAAGAAAAAAAGAAGGCAACTACAAAAATATATTTGATTTGACCAAGCGTATCAATCTACGTGCAGCAAATAAAAAGTGCTTGGAAAACCTGGTTTTGGCTGGAGGTTTCGATTGTTTTAAAGGAACCCATCGCGCTCAATATTTCTTCAAAGCGAATGAAAAAGATTCTACTTTTTTAGAGAAGGCAGTGAAGTATGGCTTACAACTTCAAAACGATGAAGGATCAAATCAGCAGTCTCTATTTGGTGCTGAAAGTGCTGTTGATTTGCCTGTGCCGCCCATTCCGCGTTGTGAAGAGTGGTCGAATATTCAAGCGCTCAACCAAGAAAAGGAGGTAGTAGGGATTTTTATTTCGGGTCATCCACTGAATGACTTCCGCCTTGAAATAGACAATTTCGTTAACAGTAATTTCCAACAAGTAAATGAAGATTTGCTGCGTTATAAAAACCGCGATCTGTCTTTTGCTGGTGTGGTCACTGAGGTGTCTGAAAAGGTTAGTAAAAATGGAAATCATTTTGGTATTCTTGCCATGGAAGATTATACGGCTTCGTACAAGTTTTTTCTTTTTGGTGAAGACTATCTGAAGTACCGTCGCTACTTGGTGATGGGGTCATTTTTGTACATTAAATCAAAGGTACAGGCGCGCAAGTTCAATGCAGATGAAATGGAGTTGAAGGTCAATAACATAGAATTGCTGTCAGACCTGCGTGAGAAGTTAGTGAAATCGGTGACCTTAAAACTTGACATAAAAAATCTAACTGAAACGTACTTAGAGGGATTGACACAGCTTGTAGACAAATATCCAGGCACTTGTCGGCTCAAAATAAATGTAGTAGATCCACTCGATAAAATCACCATAGAAATGCCGTCCCGCAGTAAAAAAGTCAGCATTAGCAACGAGTTTATGGAGGAGGCTAAGAAAAAATTTGAGCTCGATGTCAAGATCAATTAGTGTTAGCGTTGCTTTGCATTGACTATAGATTTTGTTTATAAATACTTCACAAAAATTGTCCCTACATCTATTTTCTTTCGCATAATTAAACCTAATTTTGGCACAACAATTAAATTATACAACTATGGCAATAGAATTCACAGATGCAAACTTCGAGGAGTTGGCGCTAAAATCAAATAAACCGGTATTGGTAGACTTTTGGGCAGAATGGTGCGGACCATGTAGAATGGTTGGTCCTATTGTGGAAGAGTTGTCTAATGAGTACGACGGTCAAGCAATTATTGGAAAAGTAAACGTTGACAATAACCCTGGCATATCTGCAAAATACGGCATCAGAAATATTCCTACTATTCTATTCATAAAAAATGGAGAAGTAGTTGACAAGCAAGTTGGCGCCGTGCCTAAAGCGGTGTTGGGCGACAAGTTGAAAGCTTGTTTGTAATACAAAATAATTGAATAAGAAAAGCCTTCCAAAACTTGGAGGGCTTTTTTGTTTGCAGTGTACCGTCTTGAAAGAAGTTGGCACGTAAACAACTTGAAATATGGAAACACAAGAATAATAGGGGCAGCGCCGTAGTCAATGAGCTTAAAGTTTAGTCTTTAAATTAATGGTTATTTATGAAGTAGAAAAAGCAAGTATACCGAATGTACCGTTCTGAAATACATGATTGACCTTCCCCTGAAAACTCTAGTTTAGACTGACTGAACAACAAGGAGGACATCATGATCGCTAAACTTGGAAGCATTGCTTTCTTGAGATTAGTAGATATCATAGCTTGTTGGTAATGATGGTCGTGAGTTGACGAAGATGGCGATAGGTCCTTCGGAGTACCTCAGGATGACAGGCTACTCTTCTATATGTGAGCGAAATTGGTCGCATTTGTCTTCCTGAGGTACTCCGAAGGATCTATCGCCCTTTACTTAATGCAACTTATCCGATTACTGCCTATCATAAAACCAGCATTCCTCTCGCAGTCTGCGCCAAGTGAATTTTTTATGGATCTAATTCTGTCCAAAAGAAAATTTCAAGGTTGAAATTTGATAAGTGTATTTTCAAATGGGCACTTGCCACAAAAGAAAGCCTGTCGAAAAAATTTCGACAGGCTTTAAGAGATAGCGTTTCTTTTATTTCACATAAGTCATTTTAGTGCTTTTTTGGTCACCTTGAATAACGCTTACTGCGTAAATTCCAGGTTGTAAATCGTTCAATGAAAATGTACTTACATTACTTGTGCTGTATTGCAATTGTCCCATCAAGTTGTATACTTCAATAGTAAAGACAGGGCTGGTTAAATTGCTTATTTGAATAACATTTTCACCTTGGTTGCTTATTAAAACAGCGCTTTCTTGTTTTTGAGCAGCTGATGGTGCAAGGCAAAGGAAATTGTTGTCATGAAAATTGGCGAAGATCAAATTGTCCACATACATTGTAGTGTTGCACGTAAATGTGTTGTGGTGAATATCTGCTTTAGTAGCATCTATATATGGTCCTGTGATTTGCAAATCAGCTGCATGGGATGGACAAAAACCAAACAAGATTTTGTTGTTGTAAATCTGCGCGGCACTATTTTGTAAATAGATATTTCCACCATAGCCTGAATAAGTAGCAAAATTGTTTTTTACAATGTTGTTTCTCACAATCAATTTGCTGTTGCTGTTGTCAATGTATATTCCGCCTCCTGCAGCCTGTGTTACGCCGTTTTCAATGGTGAAATAGGCGATTGTTGTTGGATTTGTGATATTGGTAGCACTCAAAATTCGTGGACCAGCAGCTTGTGTTCCCCCATTTGGGCCGTGAATAATGGTATGGTGGCTGGTGTCAGGCGTATTGTTGAAGTCGGGAGCAAAACCACCAATTAAACTTATGCCATTTTGCACATTGATCATAGTGTAGAAATTTGAGTAACCTGCAGACTCTGTGTATGTACCTTCCGCAACGCGTACTTCCGTGTTTTGGTTAGTTAAAGCAATGGCAATACCCTTATTGATGTTGCGTACCGGAGCTGTTTTGGTTCCTGGATTTGAATCACTTCCGAAAATGGAAACATAAGCAGCATTAACACAGGGTGCGTAAGTTACGGGTTGACTCCAAACACCTTCGTTTGGTCCAGGGTTGAATACTGCTGGTTGTGCAGCAACATAAGAGTAGAATCGATACAAAATCACATTTCCTTGCGTGTATGTATTTGTTGCTGTTGTATAAGAATAAGTGTAAGTGCCGTTAAGATTTGCTACTTGTGAGCCAACAATGTTTGTCGCGATATTTTGTTGTCCATTTTTTTGTGAAAACAGCTCAATATATGCTTGAATTTGATTGAAGGTAATCGAGAATTTAACGGAACCATCTTGATTGATTGCCAACTTCATTGTGCCCGCACTTGGGTATTCGCAATTGAATTGAGGGGGGTTGGGATTGCAATTTGTTTGATTGATGAAGTAGGTCTGACTCCAGTTTCCTTCACTTGGGCCAGGAGTAAATACGGCTGGCTTTGCTTGCAAGTACGAATAAAATCGCGCCAATACAGCGTCGCCAGTTGCGTAGTTGCCTAAGGCAGTTGAATACGAATAGGTATAAGTGCCATCGCCATTGTTCACCGCACTTGAAGTGATGTTTTGTGCAATGTTTTGTTGCCCGTTCTTCGATGCAAAAACCTCAACATATTGCTGCAAGCCTGTTAATTTAACGGTGAATTTCAAAGTGCTTACTGTTTGAGAAATGTAGGCATGACATTGTGCTGTAGCCTCATTAATGAAGCCTGTGACAATCAGCAAACAAGTGGTAAGAAACACAGTTTTTAAACTAGTTAATTTTGTTTTCATTGTATTTGAATTTATTTACTGCTTACTCTGTTATAGATTTTCAGCATCCTCTAATTGTTTGCGGATGAGAGCACAATTGTAAAATTATTTCAATCCTAGCACAATGATTTGTGTCACGAAGTAACTGTAATTACGATTGGTTTTGTTTGCATAGCGGTGTAGCGCTTTTGACTGTGCTGTGGATCACTAGTCCTGTTGATTTATTTCGGTTTGGTAACGGGATGATGCGAACTGTCAACTTGCACTTATTGCTTTTGAAGCGAAATAGGTGAGTGTCAAGACATACTGGTCAAATACAACGCGCTAAAGACGAAACGCGGAGTGCAGTCTGGCAATAATTCAGGCGGAAATTTATGTAAAACAGCGCAATTAGTTCTTTTTCAACTCCAATGCATCTGCCATTCCTGGTAGTAATTTGTTTTCTGTATCCATGATGCCAAACCATACCTGCCAAGAGATGTCCATCTCTGAGAAAATTTCCCCCATCGTTTTAAAATAGGCGTTTAAGTCTTCAATTTTAGCCGCCTTTGGGTAGGCGCCCCATTCATTGCAAATCAAAGGCACTTGGTGGTCGAAGGCCCAGTTTTTTACTGTTGCCAATCTGTTTTTTATGAATTGCTTGTTTCCTTCTTTGTAATAATTGTGCATATTATTTTTTATCCATTGTGGTGTTCCACCAATGATGCCAAAGTCACGGTATTCGGTTGACCAACGTTCAGGGGAATATGGAAAGGGAATATTTTTTGTGCTGGCCATATTTGCCCAAGCAGCTCCTTGGTGTGAAAAAACGAAAGGATCATACATGTGAAAACAGTAGATCACATATTTATCTTTTAAAGGTTTGTTTTTTATTAGTTCATCCAAGCTGTACCATTTGGTGTCGCCAAAAATGATCGGACGTGTTTTGTCAACTTTTCGAATGGAGTCAATCATCATTTGCGCCAATAAATTCCAATCGGCTTGGTCAATGTATTCGCCATCGGCCAAGCTCAAGCCAGGTTCGTTTGTCAATTCAAAGAAAAGATCTTCTCGTTTTTCGTTTGTAAAATGATGCGCAATTACTTTCCACAGCGAAGAAGTTGCTACTCTGAATTTTTGATCTTTTGACGAGTTGCGATTGTAGCTGCCGTCGTAGGCGTGGTAGTCAACTGTAAGAGACAATCCGTAACGCTTAGTCCACAAATTCATGGAGTCCAATAAAGTATACAGCATGGGTTCAATTTCTATTTTTTGATTGTTGCCGTTGAGCACATTGCGTCGATCAACTACGTACAAGTCAAAATCAATAGGAAAGCGTATTCCCAACAAGCCTTGTTCTGCTTGAAGTTTTATGGTTGCCTCGTTGTATTTCCAATCTTTGGTGTCGCCCGATTCAATTTTTTTTGCTTCCGCCCAGCTCGCCAAATTCATTCCCTTTGATAAATATTTTTTCGACAGGTCGTTTAATGGACTTGATACATTTCCTTTTACCGCAAGTGGTGCTGGAATTTCAGCAGGTAAAATGGTCATGTTGTTTTCTTTTTTGTAGGATATTTCTTTGACAAATCGAATGTCGTCAATTTGAAAACTGCCAGAAGTTTTATTGATATTCCATACTAATTTTATTGAATTGCTGAGGTTTAGCGCCACTTTTTTGCCCCAACCACCCTGACTTAAATTTGAAAAGTCAATGGTGACCAAAGTCCAATCCGCCGCGGCTGCTACCGGAATAGAATAAAAATCGTAATCCGTTATTTCTGTCGTTTCCAATCGAAGTTCATGCGCTACCCCTTTGTGCCAATAGCTTAATCCTGCGCAAGAAGAAGGATTTAGCGAGGCAGTTTTTGCAACCGTTGTAGCAATCGCATAATGCGGATCCCATTGGTAGTTTCCTTTGTCTAATATAACGTCCAAATGCAGCATTCCATCCGATTCATACCCTCCTGAGGTCACAAAACATTCTCGTTCCCACGAGTGTTGTTCAATGGCGCTTTTTCCTCCTCCTTGATTGTCGTTAAAAGTGTACCAATAGCCACCTAAATTGGTTTGAGAATTTCCGTCTTCAAAATCTTCAATCAATACAGTTGCACTTTGTGCTGCGGCATTAAGGACGAAACAAAAAATAAATAGGGGTAGTAGGCTGACTTTTTTCATCGTGCTGGGTTGTAAAATATTTCGTTTAATTTAAATAAAAATCCGAGAGCAGCAGCATTGTTCTCATTTGTTTTGCCAATGTTGCGCTGTGGCTTTTTATTGGACAAGATCATTGACAATCATTTGATGAAATGAAAAAGTGTGCCAATCGTTTAAAAGTTGGAAATTGACATTATTAGTCATTGCCTTACCCAACCTTTTTTGTGTGAGGTTCGTATTTCTTGATGAGCAGCTTTATTGATCAATTGAAGTGGTTCCAAAAAGGTAGTAAATTATGAAAATGATGTTTCGGAATAGTTTGATTTTATTGACAACAATATCAGTAGTCGTTAACCTTAATGCGCAAATAACATCAAGCTCGATAGTGTATAGTGGAAAGTCAAATATTGTCATTGATGGGAAGAAATTCACAAGCGGAACGGCAGGCGTGGCCATTACGTTAAGCAACTGCACAGACGTGGTTATTTCAAATTGTGAGTTTAGTTTGACCGGAAGTATTATAGGTGTTAAGTTAAACAATTGTAGTAATGTGGAGATTACGGCTTGCTATTTTGAAAACTTCCAATCAGGAGTTTATGCATTAAACTGTACAGGAGGATTAAATATTCATTGCAATTCATTTGTAAATGTAGCGGGGACAAAACCGCGCGGACAAATGGTACAGTTCAATACGTGCACGGGCGCAGGAAATAGGGTGAATTACAATACGCTCGATCATACTTTTGGAACAGGAAGTCCTGAAGATTTATTGAATATGTATGCCTCGTCGGGAACAACTTCTGATCCTATTCAAATTATTGGAAACCAGTTGCGTGGAGGAGGACCGAGTACTTCGGGCGGAGGTATCATGTTGGGCGACAACGGAAGTCATGATATTCGCTGTGAAGAAAATATTTTGGTAGATGTGGGTCAGTATGGAATATCTGCGCCCTCTGGTTCAAACATCACAATTATCAACAATAAAGTATACGGCGCAAAGGAAACCTGGACCAACGTTGGTATTTATGTTGGCTTGCAAAGTGAAATTACCGCAGGCTTTGCTTGCACGGGAAGCAGCATTCAGGTGAAAAACAATCAAGTGAATTTCACCAATAAAAATGGTGTTTCTAACGGTTGGTACAATTGCAGCTGTTGCACGGTAAGCAATCAAAGTGGCAATAATTTTAAATCGAGTATCACGTCGTCCATTATACCAACAAATATAATTCTCAATACAACCTATTGTGGAACTATTGCTACGTCTTTGGTTGAAAACAAATCCATTGATGGTTTCACTGTGTACCCCAACCCGGTGAGCCATCAGTTGATTGTGAGTAATGCAGAAAAAATTGACAGTGTTTTGCTTTTCAATTCCATTTGACAAACAATGGCTTTGTCGGAATTTAGTGTTGAAAACACACAACTGCAAATTGATGTGAGTCGATATCCTTCAGGTATTTATTTTATTCAAATTAACAATCAGATGAAAAAATTTGTGAAGCAATAATTTTAAGCGACTTAGAGGTTCTTTTTTTTTTGTTTTGTGAATAGTGCACTGGCGCATAAAATCGCTGTTTTTTTCTACTGCTTCAGTTCAGTACGGATCGCACGCTCAAATGGTTGGGTTTGTGGAAATATAAGCGATTTTCTTGTGTTTTCATTTATCTATGTTGTAATTTGTAGCGTTGATCAATATGAAAGAGAGGGGCTTTCTTGTTGATTTAGAAATTAACTTGTAAAATCTTTTCTTTAATCATAAGGTACTTGATTACAAACGATTTAATAGATAAATGTGTTCAAGACGATATTCGTGCGCAACTTGTGATGCATGAGCATTGCTTCAAGATGCTGATGCCAGTGTGCTATAAATTTGTGCGCGATGAAGAGATGGCACGCGAGATATACAATCAAGGTTTTTTAAAAATTTTAGATGGCTTGAAATACTTCGATCAAAACAAAGATTTTACGCAGTGGGCTAAAAAAATAATGATGAATAAGCTGATCGACGACTATAGATCTAAGAAGTCGCTTCAAAAATTGATCGATAGTAATATAGAGACCGATTATGCTTCAAATACAATTCGCTTAAAAGTAGAAAACAATTATATAAACCAGGCTGAAGAAGAAAGAGTAACTTATTTATTGGCGAAACTTCCGCCAACAACACGTCGTGTTTTTGAGCTCTTTGCGTTGGAAGGTTATTCGCATCAAGAGATTAGTGATTTAATGAAAATGTCAACTGGTACATCGAAGTGGCATGTGTCGAATGCAAGAGATTTATTAAAGCGTTTTGTTACAAGAAAATTAAATGTGGTGAGTCATGAATAGTGGGAATAACAACATACCGTCTTTCGATTATCAGCCTGAATTTCGGCAGGAGATGGAAGAGATTTTGCTTAAGAGAAAATCCAAGAAGCGTTTTCTTGCATTTTTCTTTTGGACGCTCAGCGGGCTCGTGCTTGCCTCTGGATTGTTTTATTTCTTGAATAGAGAACAGGTGTTAACAAATACTGACAGCGCAGCGTTAAAACTGAATGAGGATTCAAATAAAGAAGATACGTCGATTAATACTGCAGTAACAACACAGCACGCCTTTGCGCCAAAAACGGTGAACGTAAAAAGTGATGAAATGCAAAATTCCACAACAGAAAGCACCATTGCGAAAACGGAGAAGTTTGTGTCAAAAATTAATAAAAAAGAGCGTGCATTAAAAAGAAACAATACCGCACCTTCAATGGTCGCCATTCAAGCGACGACAGAAGAGATGGAGATGCAGCAGATAGAAATGCAAGTACAACCGACTTCTTTTTCTAAAGTGCCTGCCAATGATTCTTCTGTAAGTAGCGACAGCGTTGTTGCAATTATTGAAAACACAGCTGTTTTTAATGACTCTTTAGGTCGCACAGAGCAAAACACAAAGGATGCTAATTTTGCTGATAGTCTGGCTAAAACGCCAGAAGATTCTGTTAAAAAAACAGGAGCGCAGCATTGGGTTTTACATGTCGGTGCAGGAGGAAACAATAGCATTGGAGAAGGAGAATACAGCAATGGAATAGCTCCTTCTTATAAACTTGGATTGCATTTCGTGAAAGAAACAGGCAAAGGACACGCTGTTGGAATTGGATTGATGGGCAAGTATTACCGCGCCCTATACAACTATGGAGGTTACGATACTGTTAAAGTAAATATTGCAAACTCGAACAATCTTGGCTACGATAAAATGGAAGCGCGCGTGGTAACACACAATCAAAATAATTATGCTATTGGGTTGTCACTGCCTTTGTATTATCAATTTTCTGCCGCTAAATTTAACTTCAGCATTGGTGCGAGCATTGACTATTTGCTGTTAAATAATTACACGCAAAGCACCGACAGTTCAAAGTACGGCATCAATACTTTTATTTTCTATACTGAGGTTTTTGTAGAAAAAACAAATGGAGCAAAAATAGTGAAACAGGATTTTGCAGCTATTAACCGATTCAATGTCGGTCCGTTTGCAGAACTTGCATACCAATTTTCCCCAAAAATTTCAATGGGTCTAATGGGGCAAATACTTGTTCAGGATATTACAAATAATTCACTTGTAAACAGTAATAAAAACAGCACTATTTATTCATTAAATATCGGTTTGAAATATCATTTTTGAAAATGATTTTTTCAGGTAGTTCGCTATTGGAAGAAGCATACTCTTTTCCGGCAAGAATTCTTGCGTGGATCTTTGTTCTTTTGTTTCCTCTGAACAGCTATGCTCAGCAAGCCAAGCAGGGCATGGTGAATATTTCGACATCAAAAATCGTTAACGAATATGCTTATCTCACTGCTGACGCCAAAAAAGGAACATCGATACTGAGTCTTAATAACGCGCTTTTAAATGCCAATAGTCGCTTTACTTCAAATTTAGCAGCAGGTGATTTATTGTACATTATTCAGGTGCAGGGCGCAACAATATCTACTGCCAATGATTCTACTTTTGGTGCTGTATTGTTATACAATAGCGCAGGCTTGAATGAGTTCGCTCAAGTGCGGTCGATCAGTGGAAATAGCGTCATCATTGATTGCGGGTTGCAAAATAATTATAGCGCTGCAGGAAAAACCATGGTTGTTCGTGTGCCTCGTTATCAGTCGCTAACAATTGGTGCTGCAGGTGTTTTGAGTGCCGATGCGTGGAATGGAAATACGGGAGGTGCAGTGGTTTTGGAGGTAGCAGGAACTTTAACCGTCGATGGAAAAATTGATGTAAGCGGAAAAGGTTTTAGGGGCGGAGCTTATGACAATGGAACATATGCAGTAACAGATTCAATCAATCATAATCTCTTTGTTAGTGCTGATTCCAACGCCAGTGCCGAGAAAGGAGAAAGCATTTCAGGCTATCAAAGTGATTACGATGTTTTTGGTGGAAGGTACGGAAGGGGAGCTGCAGCCAATGGCGGTGGCGGAGGAAATACGCACAATGCTGGTGGCGGAGGTGGTGCCAATGGCGGTGATATTTTATTGTGGACTGGATTAGGAAATCCAAATCACAAGCATCCTACCTGGGTGATGGCTTGGAATTTAGAGCAAAGTGCTTTTGCTTTTAAAACTTCGGCAGGTGGAGGAAGAGGAGGTTATTCGTATTCAAAAGTGCTGCAGGATCCATTGCTTGTTGGTCCTGACTCTTCACTTTGGCAAGGTGATACAAGAAGGAATGTGGGCGGGTATGGCGCTAGACCGTTATCATATGATCCTTCGGGATCTTTGGTGTTTTTTGGCGGCGGAGGCGGTGCAGGCGATTGCAATAATAATGCAGTAGATACCACAGGAGGCAATGGCGGAGGAATGGTAATTATTGTATCAAAAGGGAATGTGAGGGGCAATGGGATCATCGTTAGCGATGGTGAAAAAGGTGGTGATACAAGTCCGACCGGACAATTGAATGACGGCGGCGGCGGCGGTGGTGCAGGTGGATCTGTTGTAATAGTTTCGTTGGGCACAATTTCTGGTTTAACTGTGCAGGCGAATGGAGGTAATGGAGGGAGCCAGTACATTGGTGATTTATTGACCAAGAAAAAATATGAAGCCGAAGGTTTGGGTGGTGGCGGTGGAGGCGGCTATGTTGCTACGAGCAATAGTTTGCCATCGGTTTCTGTAAAGGGCGGAAACAACGGTACTACAACGTCAAAGTCGATGCTAAACTTTATTCACAACGGAGCAACAGATGGTGGTGCCGGTTCAAGTATGGTTATTGGTGCTGGTGTTTTTAATCCTGTAAAAGTATCGGTTAAGAACGATACTCTTTGTGTCGGGCAATTCGCGACTTTAAGTGCAAATCCTATAGGAGGACTAGCCTCTTTGGTGGAGTGGTATGCGTCTCCTTCTGACGGATTTCCTGTGCATGCAGGAGGAACATATTCTTTCGTAACCAATAGCGATGTTTGCTATTATGTACAATATTGTCCGAACATTTACAGAGATACAGTTTGCGCCAAAGTTGTTGCTCCTCCAATTTTTGATTTAGGACCAGAAGTATACGTTTGTGCTGGATTGTCAGTGGAGTTAGATGCCGGTGTTGAAAAATCTTATTTATGGAATACTGGCGAAAAAACACAAAAAATTTCAGTAAAAAATGCAGGAAAATTTGGGGTGACTGTAAATGCGTCAACTTGCGGAGCGACTGATTCAGTGCAGGTTTATTTGTCTCCCAATCCTTTTGATTTGGGAGGCGATGTTAGTGTGTGTCAAGGCAATTTGGTCATTTTAGATGCGGGTTATTGGAGTTCGTATTTGTGGAGCACTGGCGCAACAACAAAGACCATTGGTGTGCTGACGCCTGGGGTTTATAAAGTTTTGGTTTCTTCTAGTTTTTGCTCTGGTATTGATTCGGTAAAGGTTACCATGTTAGCGCTGCCGCCATTTGTAGTATCAAGTGATACTTTGTGTGAGGGAGAAACAACGGAGCTTGAAATAAAAATTAATGATCCTTTGCACAATCCGTCTAATTGGCTAGTGCAGTGGCAGGGTGGCGGCACTTCATTGGTGAAAACGATCGGCACTGAAGGAAAGTACCTTGTTAAAGTAACCAATAAAACCACTTTGTGCGCCGATACTGCTTCGGGATATGTTGTTCTTGATCCGCCATTTGAAATTGATTTAGGACCTACGCGCAATATTTGCGAAGGAGATTCTCTTGTTTTAAAAGTGCCGGGAACCTACGCGAATAAAGTGTGGAACAATGGTCACGAAGGAGCATCATTGCTTGTAAAAAAAACGGGCGCTTATTGGGCTCGTGTAAGCGATGCAGCTGGTTGTTCAGCAGTAAGCAATGTGCAAGTGAATGTTTTGTCGTTTGCAGATTTCACTTTGGGCGATGATATTGTAGCATGTATTGGCGAACCTGTAACAGTGGGTACAGCAATTGAGACCGATCATTACCTATGGTCGAATGGATCAACAAGTCCCCAAATTTCTGTCGATGCCAATGGTGATTATACATTAACTGTTAGCAATCAAATTGCGTGTACAGCTACAGATACCATTAATGTTCAGTTTTTACCTTATCCCAAAGTGTATCCCGCCAACGATACCACTTTGTGTTTTTTAGATTCAAAAGGCAAAGTTACGTTGAGTGCCGAATTTAAAGAAGGATATAAGTATTTGTGGAGTACAGGAGATACAAATGTTGCCATAGATGTTGCTGCTGAAGGGGTTTATTTATTGAAAATACAATTGCCCGCGGTGAGTTGTGTGTACCGCAAAGAGGTGAAAGTTGATGATTACTGTGATGCACACATTTATTTTCCAAATGCTTTTACACCCAATGGCGATGGCGTAAATGATGTTTTTTATACACCCAATTTTGCATTGAAGGGATATCGCTTGTTGATTTTCGACCGATGGGGACAACAACTTTTTGAAACCCATGATCCTACTTTGGGTTGGGATGGTCGCTATCAGGGAAGGTTGGTGCAGCAAGATGTATATGTGTGGAAAGTGTATTTTGATGTGGAGCTAGAAGAGGGGGGCATTAAGAAGGATTCTCGGATTGGAAGGGTGACTTTGTTGCGATAGAAAGTTAGCAAGCGCTTTTGTATCAATTTACTGAAATGTAAACATGCGCTACCAAAAGTATTCACTTCCGCATTAATTGTAGCCATCTAGATAATTGAGGTGATGAACAATCCACTCAAAAACATGGAAGACCAAAAAAATAATAAAACAATTGCTGTGCTTATTTTTGTAAATTAGAAACTTCAATTTTTTTATGATTTAAAGTAATAGCAGATGAAGATACGATCGTTTATTTTTTTTGCAACAATGTTTTTTGCGTCATTTCATTCATTAAATGCGCAGGGCTTCTTGCATGCTAGTGGAACCAAAATAGTGGATGGCAACGGAGCAAATTATATCCTTAAAGGAATGGGGCTTGGTGGATGCATGGTTCAAGAACCATACATGATGTTGGTTTCGGCGAGTGCCCCCGCGGGTCAGCATTCTATATTTGCTGATATTGAAGCATTGATAGGCAAAGAAAAGTTAAACACATATCAGCAAGCTTGGCTTAAGAATTATTTTAGTGAAGATGATGTTATTGCAATGAAAGCTGCGGGTTTTAATTCTATTCGCTTGCCAATGCATTATAATTTATATACACTGCCTATTGAGGACGAACCTATTCAAGGGCAAGATACCTGGTTGCAAACAGGCTTTGAATTAACGGATAGTATTTTAAAATGGTGTAAGAAGTATGAACTGTATTTAATTCTCGATTTGCATGCTGCGCCAGGCGGACAAGGTTTAGACGGCAATATCAGCGATTATGACAATTCTAAACCTTCGCTATGGGATAGCCCAGAAAACAAGCGCAAAACAATTGCACTTTGGGGGAAATTGGCTGAGCGATATGCCAATGAAACTTGGATTGGAGGTTACGATTTAATTAATGAAACAAATTGGAAATTTGATGGTTCCAACAGTAACGGTTGTAACGACAATATCAATGCTCCATTGAAATCATTGATGAATGATATGGTTAAAGAAGTCAGGAAGTTTGATGCTAATCATTTGATTTTTGTTGAAGGTAATTGTTGGGCAAAAAATCACAAAGGCTTATGGTCATTTGATGACAGCAATATTGCCTTAAGTTTTCACAAATATTGGGATAGCAATGTTTTGAGCAGTATTCAAGGCTATCTCAATTTAAGCAATCAATATAATGTTCCGCTATGGATGGGTGAATCCGGTGAAAATACCGATAAATGGTATACTGATGCAGTTGTGCTTTTAGAAGAAAATAACATTGGATGGGCATGGTGGTCGTGGAAAAAAATGGAATCTAATTCTGGATCGTATTCCATTAAAAAACCCGCAGCTTATCAAACATTAATTAGCTATTGGAAGAGTGGAGGAACAAAACCTGATACAGCCGCTGCTTTTAACGCGATGATGCAGCTTGCTGAAAATGCTAAAATTCAAAATTGTGTGCGTAATAATACTGCTATTAGTGCATTGTTTACAGGAAAAGAAGATTGTTCAACAAAACAAGCCGTTCTTGTGCCTGCAACAATTCAAGCCGAAAATTATTGTAGTATGTTTGGTGTGCAAGCAGAAACAACCTTAGATATTAATGGTGGTGAAGATGTAGGTTATCTTGATTCGAACGATTGGATATCATGGAATATCGATGTGCCTGAAGCCGCTTTGTACACAGTTTCATATAGAGTAGCTAGCTTAAACGGAGGCGCAAAATTTCAGATTGAAAATTTTGGAACAAGCAGCGTCTATGGTTTGATGGATGTGCCCAAAACAGATGGCTGGCAAACATGGGCAACAATTTCACATGACGTAGCTTTAAGCACTGGTAAACAAACCCTAAGGTTGCTTGTAAATGCTGCTGGATGTAATATTAACTGGCTTTCAATTGAAAAGTCGAATTCTATTTATGCCAATAATCCAAATGTAGTTGGTGAGCCTTTTATTGTTTCTCCAAACCCTACGGCCGACTATTTTACAGTAAGTAACGTGGAGAAAATTTATCGAGTTGAAGTACTTGATTTATTAGGTCAGCAAGTGATGGTTTTTACAAATAAGGAAGAATTTTCAAATATGAACATGAGTGCCCTTCCGAATGGCTTATATGTCGTAAATATTATTGATGTTCATTATTTAAGTGCAAATCGAATTTTGGTTAAAAAATAGGTTTAGATTCACTTTTGATTGATGCTGTGGAGGCAATTGTGTGTATTCAAACTATTTGCGTCGCAGAATGAGGCTATTATTTTTTTTTAAAATCTACCCAACCTATTCTTATTCACTTCCGTATTTATTGTAAACCCCTAAATATTAAAGGTTATGAATAAATATATTTACTCTCTTGTTTTACTTGCTTTTTCTTATGTGTTAGGTAATGCACAAACAGTAAACATTAGCACTCCTGCTGCTTTGCAAGCTGCTTTAGATGCTGCTAAACCCGGACAAACCATTGTAATGGCTCCCGGACGCTATTTCCAAAAAGGAGGATTCAAAATTAAATCCGGCATAAAAGGAACGGCCAATCAACCAATCACATTGGCGGGTACGTCAGATGTAGTTCTTGAAACAGAAAGCGTTGATCGCACCGTAGGCACCTACGCGTTGTACCTTGCTGGTAAAAATGATTATTGGATTTTAGATGGTTTTTCAGTTCGGTTAGCAGCAAAGGGAATTGTGACGGATAGTGCATCTCATACTATTATCAGAAATATTCGCGTGACTTATATTGGTGCAGAGGGTATTCATTTGCGCAGCTTTAGTTCTTACAATACCATTGAAAACTGTTTCGTTGATTCCATGGGACAAGATAGTTATATGAAAACCAATGGCTATGCGGAAGGGATTTATATTGGTTCGGCCAATGGCACCAACTGGACAAAATACACTGGCGGAAAACCTGATACTTGCAACTACAACATTGTTTCAGCTTGTTCATTTGGTGATTTTGTGCCTTCTGAAAATATTGATATTAAAGAAGGAACCGTTGGTGGTACCATCACGGGGTGCGTTTTTAATGGAAAAGGATTGAATGGAGCGAATTCTGCCGACTCATGGATAGATGTAAAAGGAGATCGCTACACCATTGAGTGCAACACTGGAACAACAATAATTGGCGCTGCTGCCAGCGGATATCAGGTGCATGAAAACACTGTGAACAGTATTGTATATGGTCACGACAACATCTTTTCCAACAACCAGGCAAACATTGCCTCAGGATTGTACGCTTTTTATTTGCACAAAACAGGCATGAGTACAATTTGCAGCAATAACAGCGTCACCGGAGGATTGCTTTTTAAAGGCACGCTTACCAATTGCACGAGTACCGCAAGCTGCTTAACAACAGGAATTGTTAGTCATGAAAAAAACACTACTGTTTCATTGTATCCAAATCCTGCGAGCGATGTAATCTCTATCAGCATTTCTACAAACACAAAAGCAAATTACTTTATTTGCGATGTGCTGGGTAAAATAGTGAAAACAGGTAGCGTGTCGGCCCACAATTCAATAATTGACATCTCGTCATTGAACAATGGTTTGTATTTCTTTAATTCAGCAGAATTAAAAAGTAGTTTGAAATTTATTAAGGAGTAAAGGTAAATTGACAAACTTTGTATTAGTTTGCAAGGTGAATTTGCCATTGAATTCATTACTATTTTTGGACACTGCTTATGAAACACTTTCTTTCTTTTATATGCGCAACATTAGCAATATCATCGCTAAATGCGCAAACCGATGTTTTTGGAATCACGCAGTTGTATACTTCAAAGCAAGGATTTAGAGAGTGGACTTCCGCACACTGGAACAACAATGTGAGTCGCACCATTACGTATGCATCAGATGCTTATGATCCCACCAATTGGACCGAGGATCACAGTGGCAGTGCCAATGGTTTTTATATTGACGGTAAAGGTGTGATTACGATGTACGGTACGCCACGTTTTCATGTGAATCCGAAAATAAATTCCAAAGTCTCGGCTCAGGTTTTTACCAATATTGAGTTCACTGCCTACTATAAAAAGAAAGGTGCACAAGGTGCAAATTATGGTGGAATGATAGTAGGTATGAGAGGTTCGGCAAATGGACACGGCTCTTCTGGCGGAAATACCTGCGATGCGCAATGCTATATGGGGCGCTTTCGCAACGATGGCAAATGGGATTTTGAAAAAGAATTGAAACATCCCGCTACTACTTATTTTTCGGGATCGGGATATATGAAACAGGATCCTTTGTGGGGTGGAAAAAAGTTGCCTGAAAATAAGTGGATAGGTATGAAGTATATTTTAGTCAACGTAAATAATACGGTGAAAATGACTTTGTATATTGATACTGTGTCCAATGGAAATCCTGTGAATGGTGGCGTATGGAAATTGGTGGGTGAGGTCATTGACAATGGCGCTAATTTTCAAGGGGCTGATATTTCTGGCTGTACTTATACCGATCAGTACATGCCTATCACTGCTGGTGGAAATGTTTTTTGGAGAACCGACAATGACACGGCGCAATATAAAATGGTTTCAATTCGCGAGATTGATCCCACTTTAACTTCGGTTGCGGAAGAGCTTGCGAACAATGAGAAAATTTCTTTTCTCTTTTCGCCCAATGAAGTGAATATTGTGAGTGAAGCACAAATTTTTAAAATTGAAATTATTGATGGGGATGGCCGAACAGTTTTGAATGATGCGCTTCATAACAACACTTTGAATATTTCAAATTTAGCAACAGGTGTTTATGTGTTGCGTGCTACTACATCAGCAGGAGCAATAGTTAAACGATTTGTGCATTGACGTGCATAAATTCATTTTTGAGTTCATTGCGTGCGTATTTTTCAGTACTTACCTAAGCTTACTAAATTGACAAACGTTTTTTTAGCATTTAGCTATTTTTTTTCGTTTCTGGAATTAACGAGTCACGAAGTACACTTTCTAAGTTTTGATTATGGTTGGGCGTAATTGTGCCAGCACTCTAACGGAAATGGCGATAGACCCTTTGATACAGTGACAGCGTAATACAGTGACGACTAATACAGGACTAATACAGTGACAGGACTAATACAGTGACAGCAGGAATAATACAGTGACAGCAATACAGTGAAATACAGTGACAGCGACCTAATTAATTCAATACAGTGACAATTCAATACAGTGACAGCGACCTAATTCAATACAGTGACAGCGACCTAATTAGCAATACAGTGACAGCGACCTAATTAATTTGATATTTGAATAGTATGATCGCTGTCGCGCTATTGCTGTGCACCCTGTCAAATACAGAAGATTTTACGGGTGCACCTGATGGGGTAGAAACAATGAAGTTATAACATTAATTGATTTGTTATAACATTTTTTGTATATTTGAAGTATTGGTTGTTTAAATCAAATAATTGGGTTACCCATTTAAATCTCAAGTCATAATGGTTTAGTAATGTTTTGTAATCT
The DNA here is from genome assembly GCA_947444925.1 of Flavobacteriales bacterium. Lineage (GTDB taxonomy): Bacteria > Bacteroidota > Bacteroidia > Flavobacteriales_C > JAHEZL01. Next base: position 80,517 of record CANFBW010000004.1, read on the forward strand.
ACCTACCTGTTTGATGTTGAGTACGATAGTTCCTTCGGAGTACCTCAGGATGACATATAACTCGCGCCAGTACTGTGGGTGTCATCCTGAGGTACTCCGAAGGAACTATTGCACTTAAGTTGTGAATTAAATGATTTGAGATTTAAATGGGTAACCCTATCAAATAAATAGAAAAGCTATGGAAAAGAGATTGGTAAAAATAGGGAACTCAATGGGGTTTGTAATTCCGAAGAGGTATTTGAAGTCATTTGGCGACAGTGTGATTATTGAAAAAACATTGACGGGCATACTTATTAAGCCAAGTGAGCCACAAAAGGTTAGTTTGAGCGATTTGTTAGCTTCTACTGATTTGGATGCGATGTATAAACAAATGAAGAAGGATGCTGATTCATCTAAGACACAGAAATACTATAAAAGCAATGAGGTTCGAGATTTTGATAATTCAAATGATGTTGTAGATGAATATTAATCAATGGGAAATTTGGATGGTAGATTTTAATCCTACCAGAGGTCAAGAAATAAGTAAACTCCGTCCTGCTATAGTTGTAAACGACCAACGATTGGGTAAGCTGAATTTAAGAGTGGTAATTCCAATTACTGATGTGAAGTTTGCTAATGTTTGGCATCATGAAATAGCGGCAAATAAAGGTAACGGATTAAGTAAAAATAGTTCAGCTGATTGCTTTCAATTGAAATCACTTTCTTGTGATAGGTTTGTAAAGAAGATAGGTTCGTTGGATGCAATTCACAAACCTCATGTCCAGCTAAAGATGATGTTGGTGTTGGGAATAAAAGTTTAATAAAACAGGAATCAATTCCAGCCTGAAGCTGCAGTGGTTTAGGTTTTTTTTATCATTTTCGTTTCTGGAATTAACGAGTAGCGAAGTACACTTTCTAAGTTTTGATTATGGTTGGGCGTAATTGTGCCAGCACACTAACGGAAATGGCGATAGACCCTTTGGCGTGCATACTCATGAAAAAAACGAACGATGTTCCACAAGTGTTTTCACTTCTAGTGCGTTCCTAGCGCTTTCGCATCTGCATTGAGGAAATGCAATTCCTAAGTTAAAATTCGCACACGCTTAGCAACGCGAGAAGATGAGTAAAAGGGGATCGTTTCTAGTCAGATTGTAGTGCAGCATTAATTCCATATAATGTTTTTAGGTTGTGGTAGAGACGGATTGCATCCGTCAAATGTCGTGCCCGGAAAATGTATAAGGTTAATTTTAAGGGGAAAAAGCTTTTTCGTCCTCCTACTCAAAATTACAGCGGCGGAACTTACTTCGTGAGAATTGTAAATCCGATAAGAGAAATAATTTCTACTCAGATTGTGGTGCAACATTAATAACAACTACCTTTAAAACTATGAAAAGGTGGTGTGCATTTATAGTTTTTTCGACATTAGGGATGTCATTTTTTGGACAAACTTGCAGCACGGCTCAAAGTCTCACATCGCCGCAGCAAGTGAGCATTTCTTCCACAATTGCTAAGCTCGATACTGCATTAAAGCATGAGGACTTACATAAGATTGATTCATTAAGTGCTGGGTTGAAAAATAGTTATGGGGATCAAGCTGGTTTGCCTGATGCGCTCGAAAATTATTTCGTTTTAACGTCTAACAGCACTTGGCTTGACGTTCCGAAATCGCTGTCACTTTCCCGAATTTTAATTGCAGCGGATACTGCAGCGTATGTTGATTTATGGAAAATGGCTAAAGGAATGAAGCCGCCATTGTATCAATCCAATTCCATTTTTCTTAGAACTTCGGCAGAAGTTGCCGATGGACTTTTAAAAATTGCTTCCAAGGAAACCGATGCTAGTAGAAAAGCGCTTTACCAATCGTGGGCTTTAAAAGCATTGGATAGTTTGGCAACTATGCAATTGCCCAATGGTGCATTTCCATTTCCCGATCTCAGAACGCAAGGTGATCCGGTTTTTGCGCCCATCATTCAAAATTTTTTAAATAGTTGTGGTGCTGATTCTGTTAAGGTTTTAAAAAACGGTTGGATAGTGGACGACAAGGGGACTGGTGAATTTAAATTTGATGCAGGGGTAATTGCTAATGCTTATTACGAGGCTCATCAGTACACGGGAAACATTAAGTATAAAAGCATTGCCATCTCCATAGGCAATTATTTAAAAACGCTAAAGCTTAATGTTAATTAGAACTACAACACTTTTGTTTCTTTAGGATTGACCAGAGCTTTTCAGTTAAGTAACGACAGTGCTTATTTAAATAGAGCGATTGTAAATTTGCGTTATGGTTTATATCCCGGGCAAATTGCAAACGGACGATGGGTGGATGGACACAATGCAAATTCACGATACCACAGCATCATTATTCAAAATATTATTCCAACCCTTCAATTATTGCCAAGCACAAATATTTATAAAAGTAGTTTGGAGGCGATGACCTACAAGGCTGTGAAAAATATGGTTGACTATTCATATTCGTGTCATGCAGCAACTGGATATCGCTGGCTGTTGAAAGCGTATGAGTTGAATTCTTTGATCATTCCTTCAACACTGAAGGATTCAATTAACGATTTAATTGGGCAGTACATCAACCAATCTGCCATCAACGGAAAATATCTCGACGTTCAAACAATGGGGGGGTATGTGGCCTTATTGGAGATGCTTTCTACTGTTGATGTGCTTATACATTCCGATAATTTAGAAATAAATGTTTTTCCAAATCCTGCATCAGACTTTTTAAAATTTAATGTTGGTTTTCGCGAAACAACGCAGGTGCTGATATCATTGTGCGACATGGATGGTCGAATTGTAAAAACAATCGACGATGCACAAAAATCTACTGGAAAGTATGATTATACGATTGATTTATCGCAGCAGCAGGCAGGTTTTTATTTCTTGACTGTAGCAACACCAAAGCAAAAATACACGAAGAAAATAGTCAAGGTGGAGTGAGTGAAGGCCTTATTATTCTGCTTAAAGTGATTTTTTCTTAGAAAAATACGGACACATTTCAATGTTTTTTTTTGCGTATACCATTGATTTTTTGTAACTAGCATATAAGGGGTCGTATAGTGTTATAAGGTGCTTGATGTAAAAAGCACTTTTAAATTATAGTTGATGTACCTCATTGACTTTTGTGCAATAGCTTGTAAACCCCAAACCCCAAAACAACTATTTATGAATTTAACATTTACAAAAATGAAAGCTCTTGCTGCTGGTGCATTGCTTTTAAGTCATTGCACCTACGCGCAAATCAACACGCCTTCAGGAGTCACAAAACCTTTTGCTACAAACACTTCTTACGCATATGGCATTATGCCAACTAATTTGCCGAGTGGTGGAACCTATGGTGCTTCAGGCGATGCAGCAACAGCCTATACTGCTTGGAAGACTAAATTTGTTCAAGATTGCAGTGGAGGCAGCAAGCGTGTTTTGTATGACGATAATTCTTCTACCGTTTCTGAAGGAATTGCCTACGGTATGTTGTTGGCGGCATATGCTGCTGATCAAGCTACTTTCAATGGTTTGTATAAATTTTACAAAGACAACATGAACGCCAACAAGGTGATGAACTGGAAGTACAGTAGCTGCACCAGTAGAAGTGGCGACAATGGTGCTACTGATGCTGAGTTGGATGCTGCAATGGCATTGCTTGTGGCTGAGTACCAATGGCCGGCGGCCACTTCTCCGTACGATTATAAAACCGAAGCAATAAACTTAATAGGGAATATTCGTTTGCACGAGATGGATGCTTCAACCCATCAAACTCTAAATGGTGATAATTGGTCTTTTAATGCCAATTGCAGAAATCCCAGCTATTTTTCGCCAGCATACTACAGAGAGTTTAGCAAGGCAGAAACTGGCCAGTCTTCGTTTTGGAATAGTGCTGTTACTACAACGCAAAGTTTTTTGTTGACGAACAGAAATTCAACTACAGGCTTGGTTAGCAATTGGGCCGATCAGAATGCTGCGGCAAACTCGTGTAATGGAAACAACGAGTACGGATGGGATGCATGCAGAAATCCTTGGAGAATGGGGGTTGATGTGCTTTGGAATGGAGCGGCAACAGCAACCACAGCATCGAATATTTGTTTGAAAATTGCTGCTTGGTCAAATGGATATGGTGCTCGCTTGAAAGGGCCTTTGGCTCAAAATGCGGCCAATCCAGGAGTTGGCAGCTACAAAAGTGGAGCGTTTGCCTCTTATGCATTGGCGGTGATGGGGAGTAGTTCTACCTACCAATCTCATTTGAATACTTGTTATACCAATATTGTTGGAATAGGAAGTGGTGAAGCGTACTTTGGCAATACCTTAAGAGTAGTCAATTTGTTTGTGTTGAGTGGAAATTTTTGGCAACCTGATGTTACGGTGGGTATTTCTGAGACGCAAGAGGAGTCGTTTAGGACTTATCCGAATCCTTTTACCAATAGTGTTACTGTGGAAGGATTGAGTGCTGCGACGAATTATATTATTACTGATATTGCAGGTAGGGTGTTGCAGTCGGGAAGCACAATGGGTGTCATTGAAACTCCTTTTTCTGCTGGTGTATATAGTTTAGCTGTGCAAACAAATTCAGGATGGACCAAGGCGGTGAAAATGATAAAAGTGGATTGAGAATATTGAATTTGGTAATTGTTCAAAAAAATCCTTGCAGCTAAATGCAGCAAGGATTTTTTTTTCTGAAGTGCAAATAGACACTCATTTAGCAAAAGGGCGACTTGGCTTGAGAAACGAGATATTCAATTTTTGCTTCTTGAATTCTTTTGTGATTAAAAACATTCCGAGTTGCATTTCTCTCTTTTTGGCGATAACACAATATTCGCAATATTTTTTTTCCTACCCAACCTTTCGGCTTCGGCGAACGGTATCTTCTACAGGCCCAAAATTTGGTTTAAATTAAACATCACTGTTATGCTAAGATCGATACTTATTATTGCCACCTTGCTTGTTATTAATGTATGCGTTAAAGCACAAACATGGCGCAGTGCTTATTATCCAACAAATTGGACAGCACCTACCACCAAGAATTTTTACACCGATGCTTTTTTGCAAGACTATTCTTATGCTGGCTATCAGCGCTGAGAAGTTCCTGTTCCCGCACCAACAGGAAAAATATTTGATGTAACAAAAGCTCCATACAGTGCTGATAAAACTGGTGCAGCAGATGCTACTGTAGCCATTCAAAAAGCGATTGATGATGCACAAGCTAACAATGGTGGCATCGTTTATCTTCCAGCGGGAACATATAAAGTGAATCCAGGAACAAATCCACAAGCCTTGAGAATTTCAGAAAGTAATATTTATTTGACAGGAGATGGAATAGGAAAAACCTATATCCTCAACAATTCTTATAAAATGAATAACAAGTCGATTATTAAAGTAACTGGATCGGCATCGTGGTCAAGCATTCCTGCTACAAAGGCTTTGTTGACTAAAGATGTGATGAATCCGGTGAATGTGTTGGCGGTAGACAATACTTCGTTGTTTAAAATAGGGGATTTGGTAATGGTTAGAAATGAAGTGGGTGATGCTTGGATTACGGAACACAAAGAAACAGGTTGGTTGGGATCGGGAAGCAGTTTGCGTGGCTTGATGTATTGCCGATACATCACTGACGTGGATGCAGTGAACAAAACCATCACCATTGATATTCCTTTGCGTTATGCGTTGAAAACGCGCGATGCTGCTTGTGTGTTTAAATTGAGCGGAATGATTAGCGAGGTGGGAATGATGGATTTTTCTATTGCAAATGTTCAAAATCCGGCCACCACAGGTTTTGGTGAAAATGATTATGGTACCAGCGGAACGGCAGGTTACGACAGTCACGCTTCTTATGTCATTAGTATGAGTACTGTCGTGAATGGCTGGATGAAAAATATATCCACCTATCAGCCATCCACCAACACTAGCTCTAAATCACAAATGTTGTCCAACGGTATTTTAGTTCAGAATTCAAAAAACGTCACGGTTGACAATTGCACCATGCGCTATGCACAGTATGGTGGCGGCGGTGGAAATGGTTATGCTTTTAGGGCGGCGGCCAATGAAGTGTTGATTAGCAATTCAACGGCAACTTACACACGACATGGCTTTGTGTTTTCCAGCATGTGGTGTTCGGGAAATGTATTTACGAAATGCAATGACGTTAAAACTGGGTTTCAGTGTGGAAACACAGGCAATATGACTACTTCAGGCTATGGAAGCGATCACCACATGCATTTCAGTCAGTCGAATTTAATTGACAATTGTTATACTGAAAACAGTGGGTTTTATGCTTATTACCGACCATATGGCTCGGGTCCAATGCACAATTTAACTTCAACACATACGGCTTATTGGAATATTTCTTCAGGAGGGACGAGGGCTTATTGCGTGTGGACACAGCAGAGCAGATATGGCTATGCTATTGGTACTTCAGGAGTTGGGAACGCAGTGTATACCAAAGAAAATGCAACAGGCACAGCAGCAATTACCGATCCGGTAGATATCACTGAAGGTGTTGGTAAAGGCGTGACGTTGTATCCACAGTCTTTGTATGCTGATCAGCTCAGCAATAGAATGGCTGATTTAGCTACTTTAATTCAAGTGGCGGATCAGCCGATAGGTAATTTAAAAATGTATCCAAACCCTGCAAATAAATCCATCGCTTTGGAATTTTCAAATTCTGATGCATTGAAAAATGATCTATCAATATTCAATTGCTTGGGACAAGTTGTATTTCAGCAAAATGTGGATCATATCAAAGCGATGAATGTTAACGTGGAGGAATTCCCTGCAGGCTTGTACATCGTAAAACTGAATTCAGAAACAGTAAAATTGTTAATCACTAAATAAATTATTTTTCATGAAAAAAATGGTACTCGCAATTCTATTGTGTGTTGTGGCTTCTTGTGCCTTTTCTCAAGTGCCTGCAGCGACTTCTGATTTTTTTAAATTGATTGATTGGGTTACCCATTTAAATCTCAAGTCATAATGATTTAGTAATCTACCTACCTGTTTGATGTTGAGCACGATAGTTCCTTCGGAGTACCTCACAGGATGACATAGAGCTCGCGCCAGTACTGTGGGTGTCATCCTGAGGTACTCCGAAGGAACTATTGCACTTAAGTTGTGAATTAAATAATTTGAGATTTAAATGGGTAACCCTATTAATTGATTTAACGCGCATCGACATGAAGAGTTTGGCCACATTGGTGACTGCAACAAAATACGATGCGGCATTAGATGTATGGCGTGATAAAGTGGTGAATCGTTTGTGTCGTTTGAATTTGTGACAGTTCAACTGGTATTCCAATTGTCAAAATGGCTATTCTGTAGTAAGATTATTTGCTGATCATCTTTTGTGAAGGCAAATAGTTTTGAAGGGGCCAGGGATCGATGAAATCATTTTGTGATTTTTTTGGCTTCTGTCCTTTTTTTTATGCCTTTTTTTGGTCAAAAAACCGAACCATTTGAACAAAATCCTGCGGTTTTTTTTTGAATTAGATGCTATCTTATCCGTCCAAACCAAAAACAAA
>CANFBW010000005.1 GCA_947444925.1 Flavobacteriales bacterium
AACTTTTTAAAATCACTCAACACATCGTCCCACTTGGGTTTACATTCGCCCTGAAACCACACCGTGAAATTACTTTCGCGCACTTTGTAACTGTTGCTTTGCAAGGTGGCACTGGCCATAAAAGGACTGTCGGCCAGCTGATCAAAACTTTGCGCAGCATAAACGTTTTTTTTGAGTTTACTCATCCCCGTTGCAACAATATAGTGAGCAGGAATATCCAATGTCAATTCTATAGCGTGGTACGAGTGCTCTAAAGTGTACAAGCAACAATTCACTGGATTAACATACATTTGCGACGCATCAACATATGCAGCTCCAGCATCAAGCTGATTAGCATAATAAGTATACTTCACTACAATCTCCTCTACTCCACGTGCCTCAAGCTCCCAGCAGCTTTTGCTGATTTTTTCAAACTTCAACTCCACCCCTCTTGCGCTGAAAAAACGAATGCTTTGAATGTTTTTCGCATAATCCGCCAATTCATAGCGACCCGGACGCCACACAGGAAGGTAAAACTGCATCAAATCGCGGCCTTCCTTGTTTTTGAGACGCATTTCAATATCTAAAAAATGACTGCCCGGATTAAGCGAAGCAATGGTATAGAGTACTTTGTTTTCTTGATTTTGCATAAAATAGATTGTGCGCCAAAGTTAAGGAAATTAGTCCACAGGCAGAAATAGCACGCCTTACAAACTTTGAACCTTGATCTTTAAACTTTCAACTTTGAATTTATTATCTTCGCCCCTTAACTTAGAAAATATACCCTTATGAATTTCGATCTTATCGTTATAGGAAGCGGTCCTGGTGGATATGTCGCTGCCATCCGTGCTTCACAATTAGGATTAAAAACAGCTATTGTTGAACGTTCTGAACTGGGCGGCATCTGCTTGAATTGGGGCTGCATACCTACCAAGGCCTTATTGAAAAGCGCCAATGTATTTGAATACATCAATCACGCTGCCGACTATGGCATCACTGTTAAAGGCGCTGAGGTAGACTTTAAAGGAGTGGTAAAAAGAAGCAGAGACGTTGCCGACGGCATGAGCAAAGGCATTCAGTTTTTGATGAAGAAAAATAAAATCGAAGTTATTGCAGGTACTGCAAAAATTAAAGCTGGAAAAGTAGTTGAAGTAACGGCTGCCGACGGAAAAAAATCCGACATCAGCGCCAAAAGCATCATCATCTCTACAGGAGCGCGCTCCCGCCAATTGCCAAACTTACCACAAGACGGAAAAAAAATAATAGGATACCGCGACGCATTGGTATTGCCGAAAGCGCCTAAGTCAATGGTTATTGTTGGATCAGGAGCAATTGGCGTTGAATTCGCATACTTCTATAAAGCAATGGGCACCAACGTTACCGTTGTTGAATTCCTTCCGAACATCGTTCCAATTGAAGACATCGACGTATCTCAAGCTTTGGAAAAATCGTTCAAAAAACAAGGCGTCACAGTAATGACCAACGCCGCTGTTGAGAAAGTTGACACGAGTGGAAAAGATTGCAAAGTGACCATCAAAACAAAAGATGGCGAAAAAGTGCTTGACGCTGAAATCGTTCTTTCTGCTGTAGGTATTGAAGCAAATATTCAAAACATCGGCTTGGAAGAAGTAGGTATCGTTACCGACAAGGGCAGAATTTTGGTGGATGAATATTACCAAACCAACATGCCGGGTTATTACGCTATTGGCGATGTTATTCCAACACCAGCATTGGCGCACGTTGCATCGGCAGAAGGCATCATTTGCGTTGAAAAAATAGCGGGCCACCACCCTGAACCATTGGATTACTCAAACATTCCGGGCTGTACCTATTGCTCTCCTGAAATTGCCTCTGTGGGCATGACGGAGAAAAAAGCAAGAGAAGCTGGTCACGAAGTTAAAATTGGTAAATTTCCTTTCAGTGCATCCGGAAAAGCTTCAGCTGCTGGCGCGAAAGACGGTTTTATCAAAATGATTTACGATGCTAAATACGGCGAACTTTTGGGTGCGCACATGATAGGCTTAAACGTTACTGAAATGATTGCAGAGATAGTTGTTGCTAAAAAACTAGAGACCACAGGTCACGAAATTTTGAAAGCAGTGCATCCGCATCCTACAATGAGCGAAGCGATTATGGAAGCTACTGCTGCGGCCTATGGCGAAGTGATACATTTGTAGAATTAGCTTCATCAAATATGTTTAAAGGGCGAAGGAAATTTCTTCGCCCTTTTTAATTTTAAATGATAGATATTTGTGGGTAGCAGTGAAACACCGAGCGATGTCTCGCATACCTATTCTCACTTTTAGCACATCTTTGAAATAAAGCCCAAGGACGTCGACGTACAAATATCGAGCAGGCAAAGGAAGCCTAACAGAAGCGGTGATTCATGACAAAAAAAGAAAAGGGCATTCTATCTTCCTCAGATAGAAAAAAACGATGACTCAGAATCTTACAGTGTAATATATTTGAGCTCTTTTAATATAAAAATCTTGAAATAGCTACTAACGCCGCCACGATTAGCGTTCTTTTCGCTAAGCGATTTATCCACCCCAAAGGATTAGCCTCAATTTTCGGATTAAAAAATAAAATAGTTGAAGGCATAAAGCACACTGATATCTCATAGCATTTGTTTCGAAATAGCGAATGCACAAAGCCGCTTTCAACTCAGTGAAGAACCACAACAACAAAGCCAAAATAATTACACAAAAACATTTGCCTATCTACTAATAGGTAACTATCTTTGTCTCGTGACCACCAAACAAAAAATATTACACCTCAGCGATGAGCTTGTCAGGGAAAGGGGCTTCAATGCCTTTAGTTTCTACGATCTATCGAAAGCGATTGGCATCAAAACCGCTTCCATTCATTACCATTTTCCAACGAAAACCGATTTGGGTATTGAACTGTTGAAATACCACACTGAAAAAACAAAAGAATTAAGAGGCAAATTCAAGAACCAATCGCCTGAAAAAAAACTGAATGCATTTTTGTCGATCTACACCAAAATAAAATCCGAGCACAAGGTGTGCATCGTTGGCTCGTTGGCGACCGACCTGCATTCACTTGACCCAAAAATGGCAGCTGAGGTGAAAGTGCTTGCGGCAGAGATTTTAAACTGGGTCACTGAAATTCTGAAAGAAGGAAAGACGCAAAATATATTTCATTTTGAAATTCCAGCACGCACAAAAGCCCTGATGATAATAGGCAGTATGCTGGCGGCACTGCAATTGTCGCGCTTGACAACAGACAAAGATTTTAACACCATAACAAAAACACTTCTTAACGACCTAAAAAAATAATATGGATGCTTTAAAAATGTTGCAACACAGTATTGGGAAAGAAGCACAAGGCACACCATCGGCTTTTATGAATTGGCTGCGGCCCACCATTCTCAGTGCCGTAAAAGGAAAACTATCGCTGCAGTACACTGTGCGCAACGAAATGACAAATGCCATGGGTAATTTACACGGCGGCGTGACCTCTGGTATCGTTGACGATATTTTGGGCGCTACTGTTTTTTCGCTGGGAGAACCACACTTCTATGCAACCATCAACTTGTCTATCGACTATCTTTCAGCAGTAAAAGAAGGTGAGGTTGTAATTGCCCACAGCGAAGTGATCAAGCAAGGGCGACAACTCATTCACGCCCAATGCGAAATTTGGAATGCCGATCAAACAAGATTGGTGGCCCGAGGACAATCAAATTTATTAAAAACCGAAATCTCAAAACCAAATGAATAATTTAAAAAGAGTAGTCATCACTGGTATGGGCGCGCTTACGCCGATTGGAAACAATGCACATGATTTTTGGGAGGCCTTGAAGAAGGGACAAAATGGTGCGGGTCCCATTACCAAATTCGAAGCATCAAAATTTAAAACTCGATTTGCCTGTGAACTGAAAAACTTCAACGCCCTCGACCACATCGACAAAGGAGAGGCGCGACGCTACGACCCCTTTACGCAATATGCCTTGGTAGCTGTAGCCGAAGCGGTAAAGCACGCACAAATTGATTTCTCTGCACTCAACCGCAACCGTATTGGTGTGATTTGGGGCAGCGGCAACGGTGGCATAAGTTTTTTTGAGGAACAGGTGAAGGAATACGCGAAGGGCGATGGAACCCCGCGTTTTAGTCCCTTCTTGATTCCAAAAATGATCGTAGACATTGCAGCAGGCATCATTTCCATTAAATACGGCTTACGGGGCGTTAATTTTTCACCAGTATCGGCCTGCGCCACCTCAAATACAGCAATCATTGACGCTTTCAACCACATTCGTTGGGGCAAAGCCGACATGATCATTACCGGCGGCTCAGAAGCCCCAATCACCGAAAGTGCCATTGGTGGATTCAGTGCTGCGAAGGCGCTTTCAACACTCAACGAAAACCCCGAGCACGCCTGCCGTCCCTTTGATATCAAACGCGATGGATTCGTTATGGGAGAAGGCGCTGGCGCTTTGATTCTTGAAAGCTACGAAAGCGCCATCAAACGCGGCGCTCCTATTCTTGCCGAAATAGTTGGTGGCGCAATGACAGCCGACGCCTACCACCTCACGAGTACGCATCCCGATGGCGAAGGCGCTTACCTAGGCATGATTGAAGCGATGGACGAAGCAGGTATTCGTCCCGACGAGGTCGATTACATCAACCTTCACGCAACATCAACGCCACAAGGTGATGTGAGCGAACTGCGCGCAGCAGAAAGAGTTTTTGGCGCAAATCCGAATGCCTCTATTAGCGCAACCAAATCAATGACCGGACACTTGCTTGGTGCCGCCGGTGTAGTAGAAGCCATTGCTTGTATTATGGCAACAAGAGAAAACATTGTTCCTCCCACCATCAATACCGATGAACCCGATCCGCTTTACGCCAATAAATTTGATTTAACGCTTGGAAGTGCAAAACACAGAACCGTGAATTACGCAATGAGCAATACCTTTGGCTTTGGGGGCCACATCGCTGTTTCTATTTTCAAGAAATTTCAACAATAATATGCGACAAATATTATCTTTGTACCCACATGTGCGGAATTAGCGGAATAGTAAGCAAACAAGACCTATCGAAAAGCGATATAGAACGACTCGATGCGTCGGTTGCTACTTTAAAGAAAAGAGGTCCAGATAGCAGCGGCACCTATACGCACAACAACGTTGGACTCGGCCACACGCGACTCGCAATTTTAGACACCAGCAATGCCGCTTCCCAACCATTTTTTAGCGAAGACCAAAATTATGTTCTGGTATTCAATGGTGAAATATACAATTTCATGGATTTGCGCCGCGACCTTGAAAAAGAAGGTTTGGTTTTTAAAACACATTCCGACACCGAAGTTTTATTGGCGCAATACATCCGTGACAAAGAAAAATGTTTGGAGAAATTCATGGGTTTCTTTGCCTTTGCCGTTCTTGACAAAAGAGACAACTCTGTTTTCATTGCTCGAGATCGCTTTGGAATCAAGCCTCTGTACATTTATCAAGACGAAAAACAAATTCTATTTGCTAGTGAACTCAAAGCCATCATGGCCTTTGACATCAAAAAAAACATCAACCATACGGTGCTTTTTCAATACCTGCAATTCAATTACATACCCGGCAAACAATGCATCTTCAAAGATGCATCGAAGCTTGAACCGGGACATTATGCAGTGATTAAAAACAATGAAATAACGACAGCGTCCTACTACAAAATTCCATACGATCGCAGCGAAAAATGCAGTTTGACTTATCCTCAAGCGCAAAAAAAATTAATGGAATTATTGGAGAAATCAGTAGAACGCAGAATGATTTCAGATGTTCCTTTGGGCGCATTTTTAAGTGGTGGTACCGACTCCTCCATCATCACCGCCTTGGCGAGTAGACAAACAAAAAGACTCAACACCTTTTCTATCGGCTACCAAGATGAACCCATGTTCGACGAAACATCCTACGCTGAAGAAGTTGCTAAAAAGTTCGACACCGAACATACGGTATTCAAGCTAACCAATAAAGATTTGCTGGATGTCGTTTTTGAAGTACTGGACTACACTGACGAACCCTTTGCGGACTCATCATCACTTGCGGTTTATATCCTCAGCCGCGAAACACGAAAAAAAGTAACTGTAGCCCTTTCAGGAGACGGAGCCGACGAATTGTTTTCAGGCTACAGCAAACACAAGGCGGAATTTTTAATGCGCAACCCTACGGCAGCCAACGCAATGATCACCAATTTGGATTGGCTTTGGAAAAAACTGCCCCAATCTCGAAACAGTGCTGTCGCCAACAATATTCGCCAATTTGAAAAATTCGCTACAGCCTCCAAATTAACAACTAAAAATCGCTATTGGAAGTGGGCCAGTCTGATGAATGAGAGGACAGCCGAAAGCATGCTAAAGGAAGAAGTTGACTACGATCTTTACCAAAAAGAAAAAGCTATTCTACTAGCTCCTTTCACAAAAAACGGAGACTTCAATGAGGTATTAATGACCGACATGAATATGGTTTTAGAAGGTGACATGCTGACCAAGGTTGACCGCATGTCAATGGCGAATAGCTTAGAAGTACGCGTGCCATTTCTTGATCACGAATTGGTAAACTTTGCTTTTTCACTGCCCGAAGAATTCAAAATTTGCAGCACGCACCGCAAAAGAATTTTGCAAGACACCTTTAGAGACATACTTCCTGAAAGACTCTACAAAAGACCAAAGCATGGCTTTGAAGTGCCATTAAAATCTTGGTTTAGCAGTGATTTGAAAAATTTAATTGACAACGACTTGCTGTCTCGAAAATTCATCGAAGAACAAGGCATTTTCAATCCTGATAAAATAGATGAATTGAAATTCAAGCTAAACAGTTCAAATCCGCAAGAGTCAACAGGAAACATTTGGGGCTTGATCGTTTTTCAGTATTGGTGGAAAAAGTGGATTAATTGATTAGTTTTACACAAAGATAACGAGCGCCAATGCCTAGAATATTAAGGATAATAAATAGATTCAACCTCGGAGGACCAACTTATAACGCTGCGTATTTAACCAAATACATGCCACCGCACTACGAAACGCTACTCATTGGCGGGGAAAAGGAAGAATCAGAAGAAAGCAGCGCACATATTTTAAATAGTCTAGACCTCACTTCTACCATCATACCGGAAATGAAGCGTTCAATTAATCCACTAAATGACTACAATGCCTACAAAAAAATAAAAAACATTATCAAAGAATACAAGCCCGACATTGTGCATACGCACGCAGCAAAGGCAGGTACAATAGGGCGACTGGCGGCTTACACCTCAAAAGTACCGGTGATCGTTCACACTTTTCACGGACATGTGTTTCACTCCTATTTCAACAAAGCGAAAACATCCGTTTTCAAAAACATTGAACGAAATTTGGCGGCGAAGAGCACAAAAATCATCGCCATTAGCGAAAAACAAAAATATGAATTGGGTACTATTCATAGAATTTGCCCCCCTGAAAAGATAGAGATCATCCCTCTTGGCTTTGACCTCAGCAGGTTTCAAGAAAACATTGAAGACAAAAGACGCGCATTCAGAAAGCAATACAACATTGCAGATGACGAGATAGCCGTTGGTATTGTAGGTCGAATTGTTCCTGTTAAAAACCATGAACTATTTGTGCGCGCATGGAAAGAAGTGTGCGACAAAAGCACTAAAAAAATTCGAGCCTTCGTTGTAGGTGACGGTGAAGATCGAGGCAAAGTAGAAGAATTGGCGCTTTCATTGGGCATTTCAATCTGCGTTGGAGATTTTGAAAATTCCAAATGTAGTCTTACGTTTACATCGTGGATAAAAGACGTGGATGTTGTGAATGCAGGCGTAGATATTATAGCACTCAGTTCTTTAAACGAAGGCACGCCAGTTAGTTTGATTGAAGCGCAAGCGGGCAACAATCCTGTAGTGAGCACAAAAGTAGGCGGAATCGAAAATGTGGTCATCCACAACAAAACAGGGCTGCTGTCTGAAATTGGAGACACGCAAGGCTACGCCAACAATCTACTTAGGCTAATTGAAGATGTAGACCTGCGTTTGCAAATGCAAAAACTTGGATGGGAAAATGTGAGAGAAAAATTTCACTACACAAGGCTAGTGAAAGATATGGACAAATTATACAGTACTTTACTGCATTCAAAATGAAATACGACATAAAAACATATTCCTTTTTACTCCTATTGATCGTCGCGCTTTCTTCATGCGCAACCTTTAATCCCAGCAAAATGCTGAAAATCCCAGCAGATTATCCCTATGCAAAATTCCCGGATTCGGTCAAAATTGAGCCCTACAAAATTGCAATCAACGATGTGATCAATTTTAGCTTGTACACCAATGACGGCTTTAAAATGGCCAGTGTATCAGGGTACGCAACTGAAACAGGAATCTCAACAGGTGCTGGAATGACAACATTCAAAGTGCGCTCTAATGGTAAGGTTAAAATGCCGGTACTAGGAGAGTTGCCAGTTGTTGGCCTGACAGTTAAAGAAATGGAAGAATTATTAGAGGATAGGTTTAAACAATATTTCGTCAATCCATTTGTAACCCTTGAAATAACGAACAAGAGAATCTATTTATTTCGCGGTGGTATATCTGCATCTATGGTTACCCTTGAAAGTGAAAACACTACGCTTTTCGAAGTTCTTGCAAAATCCGGAGGGGTATCTGGTGGCGGCACCGGAACAAGTGCCGCAAATTCCAGTATGGGATCGAGTGCCAGTGGTATGAACTATGCTAGTAAAATTAAGATTATTAGAGGCGACTTAAAAAAACCCGACATCTATTTAGTTGATCTTTCTAGAATCGAAGGGTTAAAAGACGCTGACATCATTATGCACTCCAACGACATCGTATACATTGAACCAGTAATCAACTACGCCTATACCATACCATCAGACATAGCTTCATTCACAGGATTAATATCATCTGTACTGAGCGTGTTTTTAGTGTACAAGCTTGTTAGCGCAAAACAATAAAAATGGAAAGAAAAAAAATAGGCTTACTCAATGACGATTTTGACCTAGCACTCGCGCTAAAGATATCTAAAGTGTCTTACCCATGGGTAATATTTCTGCTTACATTGGGTTATTGCTTAGCGTTTTTGTATAATAGGTACACCCAACCTGTTTATCAATCAAAAGCCATTGTAAAGATTGGAGAAGCGAACAACATGAACAAAATCATGCAATTCGAAAACATCTACGATATGCCGATTGCTGGTGAGATTGAATTGATACGATCAAAAACACTTATTAAAAGAGCTCTACAAAAGTTACCACTAGACATTTCGTACATTTCTGAAGGATCATTCCTGAATTTTGAAGAATACAAGAATTCTAGGTATAGGGTAAGCTACCAAGTAAAAGACCAAGCTATATTTGCAACCCCCATTTATGTGAAGTTTATAGAGGATGAAAAGGTGCAAATTAATTATGTGATTAACGATATTTTGCACGAATACACTTTCCCCATAAACTCTTGGACAACTCTTCCAGAAATTGAAATAAAAATCAGCATCTCGCAGAGTAACTATTATAAAATTCAAAAGGAAGAAACTACTAGTCCAATGTACTTCAGTTTAAACAGCCAAGAAGATATATTGAACAATTGCCTCGCGCAAATGATGATCAACATTGTCAGCGAAGAGGCAAAGACTGTTGAAATTGAATTCACATCCAACAATCCTTTAAAAGCGGCTGATTTAGCGAACGCAATTTCAACAGAATTTCTAGCATATAATGTTGAAAAAAAGAGCGAAAGCGCCAATCAAATGATCAATTTCACGAACGATCAACTACTTGCAATCAGTGAGAAAATTAATGACTACTCAAAAACGCTGGAACCATATATGACCAAAGATGACAACGGTCAAAAATTTAATCCAATGCTTTTCGACAATGTCTCTCAAAAAGAAGAACTCTTGAATGATCAATACCACTTGTTAAATTTTGAATTACAAGCACTTATTGATTACAAAGGAAAGTTATCTCGTCTGCAAGGCGACGACTATATTTATGCACCTTTACTGACATCGCCCAACACGCATTCTCTTTTAGGTGTAATCCAGCAATACCAAATGATGATTACGCAACGCAAAGAATTGCAGTATCAATACACGAGCAATAGCGGTCCAATTAAGGAGTTAGACTACAAAATTCAATTAAACAAAAGAGAATTAATTGAAAACGTTGATATCGCAATTTCTGAAATGCAAGATCAACTTGCCTCTTTAGAAAAAAGAAGATCATCTAAAAAAATAGAAAACACAGCCATAGAAAATTCAACTAAAATAAAAACTTCTGAGATCAATCAAATCGAAAGGATGTTTGAAATTAGCCAAGATTATTACACCAAATTATTACAGAAAAAATCTGAATTTGAAATGGTTAAAGCGGGCTTTGTTTCCAACAATGACATTTTAGAATATGCATATAGCAATGATATTCCAATCGAACCGCAGCGCAGATTAGTGTACGTTCTGTTTATTTCCATAGGAGCACTAATTGGATTCGGCATCATAATTGTTCGTTATTTGCTGCACAACACTGTTTCGACTATCATTGATATCGTTAAATACACCAATCAAGTCGCAATATTGGGCATGATACCAGAATACAAAGAAAGCATTCCAATTTCCCAGTTGCTGGTAGACAAAAATCCAAAGTCATTAATGACAGAAGCATTCCGTTCAGTGCGATCGAATCTTCAGTTTTTGACAAAAAATGAAGGCTCTAAGATTTTAGCAGTGACATCAACAGTCAGTGGTGAAGGAAAAACTTTCGTAGCCATCAACTTAGGAGGAATTATTGCCTTTTCAGGCAAAAAAGTAATCATTCTTGACCTTGACATGCGAAAACCAAAAACACACATTGGATTTAACGCCGAAAATAAAGTAGGGATGAGCACGCTTTTAATAGGCAAGTCAAGTCTTCAAGAATGCATTCAACGTAGCGCCTTAGAAAACCTGCACTTCATTACAGCGGGACCAATACCTCCAAATCCATCGGAATTGATCATTAGTCCTAACATGGATCTAATTCTTGACGAACTCAAAAAAACATACGAAATCATAGTGATTGACAATCCGCCAGTAGGTATTGTAACGGATGCTCTCCCCATCATTAAAAAAGCCGATTACCCAATTTATATCTTGAGAGCAAACGTATCCAAAAAAGCATACTTACAAAACATCAACCACCTTAAAGAGGTAAACAACATAACTAATTTATCAGTAATTTTAAACGGCTCAAGCAATCGCTCACGAAAAGGCGGATACGGTTATGGTTACGGTTATGGCTACGGTTATGGTTATGGTTATGGTTATGGTTATTACGAGGAGCCAACGAAAGCAAAAAAAAGAAAAAACATCTTCTCTAAACTATTTGAATAAGTCCGAATACCTATGCGCGTAATTACAACACCGATAAAAGATTTGTTGCTTATTGAACCCAAGGTTTTTGGTGACGATAGGGGCTATTTTTACGAAAGCTACAATGAAAAGCTCTTTCACTCCAATAATGTAACCGCCAATTTTGTACAAGACAATATTTCAAAATCATCCAAAGGCATATTGCGCGGACTGCATTTTCAAACACCCCCTTTTACCCAAGGAAAATTAGTGAAAGTGATACAAGGTTCTGTCTTAGATGTTGCGGTAGACTTACGCGCAGCTTCGCCCACTTTTGGTCAGCATTTTAAAATGGTGCTCTCCGAGGAAAACCACAAAATGATGTGGATTCCCGAAGGTTTTGCCCATGGCTTTCTCACTTTAGAAGACGACACGATTTTTCTATACAAATGCACCAATTTTTACAACGCAAGTGCCGATAGATCAATACTATGGAATAGTCCTGAACTAAATATTGATTGGGGCATTACCAACCCAATACTTTCAGACAAAGACCGCAACGGAAAAACACTCAATGAATTCAAGGGTTTGTTTTAACGGCCTATTATCGTATTTTTGCTCTATAGAACAGAAAAAATGCTGAAAATTAACGAACTACTTTTTTACATTTCTTTTTTTATTATCCTCATCGGATTCTCCGCCTTGATTAACGGATTGTTTCTCAAATTCGCCAAAACGTTGGGTATGCGCAATAGCGGCAGCAGCAATAATGACGAAACCATTATCCGCTGGGGCAGTACATCAAAACCAGCATTTGGCGGAATCTCTTTTTATATACTCTTTTTGTTCTCTTTCATCGTTGCTGCATTTAAACACAATCTTATCGACACCCAAGTTTTAGGAATTCTGATTTCGGTATCATTAGGATTTATGATAGGTCTTGCTGATGACGCCTACAACACCAAACCACTTTTAAAGTTTTTAGGACAAGTTACATGCGCCGTAGTGCTGGTCGCTACCAAAACCAAAATCAATCTTTTTGAAAACGATATGGTGAACATTGCGCTCACTATATTTTGGGTCATTGGCATGATGAATTCAGTAAACATGCTTGACAATATGGATGGAATCACAACCTCTGTGTCAATATTTGTTTTCCTCACCACTTTGTTGCTCTTCGTTGTAAAAGGTGACTTTAACAACATTTTTTTTATCATATGCCTGGGACAAGTCGCAGCCCTAATGGGCTTTCTGTACTTTAATTGGAACCCGTCTAGAATGTATATGGGCGACAGTGGAAGTCAATTTTTGGGCGTGCTCCTGGCGGCAGTGGGCATTCTCTTCTTTTGGAATGCTGAACAGTCAAATGGTGTTTCATTAGAATTTTCGCGCAAGATATTAGCAGCTGTAACCGTCTTCATTCTACCAATTGTAGATACAACTAGTGTTACCATAAACCGCCTACTGAAAAAACAAAGTCCTTTTGTTGGCGGAAGAGACCACACCACACACCATTTGTCCTACGCTGGATTTAGCGATAGAGAGGTGGCGATTGTATTTTGTGCAATTGCAGCGATCTCCATGTTCTTGTCAATTTATATTCTGCGTTATATTGAAATATGGAACAACCAGGCCATCGTGCTATTTAGCAGCTACTGTATCGTAATATTTTCAATTCTTTATTATCTTACAAGAATCAAAAGACCTCAAAAAGTAAGTGAAGTAGTAATTGAAGAAAAATGAAAAAAGGGATAATCGCACTTTCATCCATTGCCCTGCTCTTTGTTACTATTGAGTTGTTTACCTTTTCCACAAAGGGAGACAAGATGCCTTATTACATGATTTTTAAGGATTTTAAGATTTCACCTACCATCAATTTTTGTGGAGAACCAGTGCCCTTTCAAAGTGTAGACATTCGTGAGCGCTTCGATAGAGAAATTTTAAAAAATGCATATTGGCAATCAGAAACCATCATGTACTTCAAAAGAGCGAAGCGATGGTTTCCTGTGATTGAACCGATATTAAAAAAATACGGACTTCCTGAAGACTTAAAATACGTAGCAATTATTGAAAGCGGACTGGTAAATGTGGTGAGTCCAGCTGGAGCAACAGGCTTCTGGCAAATAATGGAGCGCACCGGCAAAGAATACGGAATGGAAATTCGCGAAGAGGTTGATGACCGTTACGACGTAGAAAAATCAACGCATGCTGCTTGTAAGTATTTCAGATCCGCTTATCGCAAATTCAAATCATACACCGCTGCAGCTGCTTCTTACAACATGGGAATGAGCGGACTAGCGAGCAAAATGGACGAGCAAGGCGTCAACAGCTATTACGACTTATTGCTCAACCAAGAAACATCTCGTTATGTTTTTCGCATTCTGTCGTACAAAGAGATTTTCAACAACCCAAAATACTATGGATACGATCCCGAAGAAATCGACGGCTACCCTCCATACGATGTTTATGAAGTGAAAATCGACAGTACCATTCCTGACTTAATGAAATATGCTTTGTCAGTGAACTCCAATTATAAAATTGTTAAAACATTAAATCCTTGGCTGCGCGAACGCAGACTGTCGGTGCGAAACGGTACGACCTACACCTTGAAACTACCAAAAAGCGGCATCTACCAGTACGACGAATTAATTGCCAGCTCAGCGGATTCAATTGCTAAACTGCCTTTTTTGAGCGACACGGCAATGATCGATTTATCAGAGCCACACTTAGGCAAAGAATAGTGGCAACTCCCAAAGAATACATTAAGGTTTTTGGTGCCCGTGAGCACAACCTTAAAAATATAAGTATAGAGATTCCGCGCGATCAATTGGTCGTAATCACTGGCTTGAGCGGCAGCGGTAAATCTTCTCTCGCATTTGACACCATTTACGCCGAGGGACAGCGCCGTTACATCGAAAGTTTTTCAGTATACGCTCGACAATATTTAGGGAATTTAGAGAAGCCCGACGTTGACAGCATAGAGGGCTTGAGTCCGGTTGTTTCCATTGAACAAAAAACAACAAGCAAGAGTCCGCGTTCAACGGTTGGCACTATCACTGAAATATACGACTTGCTGCGATTGCTCTTCGCGCGAGCAGGAACAGGCTATTCCTATGAAACAGGTGAAGAAATGGTGCGCTTTACAACAGCCCAAATCATTGATAAAATTAGCAGCAATTACAAAAACAAGAAATTGGTGTTATATGCTCCGCTCATCAAAGGACGAAAGGGACATTACCGTGAATTGTTTGAAAAACTAATCAAACAGGGTTTCCTAAAAGTGCGTGTTGACGGAACGATTGTGGAGATGACCAAAGGCTTTCAAGTCGATCGTTACAAAACACACGATATCGAAGTTGTAGTTGACCGTCTCGACCTTTCTATGGAGCCAGGTGATCGCCTCAAGAGCTCCATCGAAGCTGCATTGAAATTAGGCAATGGTATTTTGATGGCTGGTGAACATGAATCGAAGCAACTCAAATATTACAGCAGAAATTTGATGTGTCCCACATCAGGCCTCTCCTACCCCGATCCTGAACCAAACCTATTTTCGTTTAACTCACCGTACGGCGCTTGTCCACATTGCAAAGGACTGGGAAGCCTGCCTGAATTGGACGAATCCAAAATAATACCCAATAAAAACCTGTCGATCAAAAGCGGTGCGCTATTGCCGCTGGGCAAACACAAAGACAATTGGGTGTTTGCACAACTCGATAAACTGTGTCAAAAACACAATAGTTCAAGTGCTGTCGCCATTAAAGACTTGCCTGAAGAATTGCTCGCTGAAATATTGTACGGTGAACCCGACGGCTTTCCAGGCATACTCAGCTTGCTTGAGCAACTTGCCGACGAACAAGAATCAACTTCCGACAAATGGTTGAGCACTTTTTCCAATTACATTACCTGCAAAGTATGCAATGGATCGCGACTGAACAAAGTGGCAATGCATTTTAAAGTGGGAGAAAGTAGCATGCAAGAATTGGTGAACAGAGACATTGATGATTTTTATGAGTGGACTTTAGCCTTGCCCACAAAACTAAATCATCAACAAATTCAAATCGCCTCAGAAATCATCAAAGAAATCAAAAGAAAAACAGAGTTTCTCGTGGACATAGGCCTTGCCTATATCACGCTCAACCGCAGTTCCAAAAGTTTATCAGGCGGCGAAAGCCAACGCATCCGTCTAGCTTCACAAATTGGCTCTGACCTCGTTGGAGTGCTTTACATTTTAGACGAGCCAAGTATTGGTTTACACCAAAAAGACAATATTAAATTGATCTCCGCCCTCAAAAAATTGCGTGATACAGGTAATTCCATTTTAGTTGTTGAACACGACAAAGAAATGATGGAAGCTTCCGACTATGTCATCGACATGGGGCCTGGAGCTGGAATTCATGGCGGCCAAATCATCGACGCCGCACACCCTTCTAAACTGAGCAATGTTGCCTCAACTACCTATCAATATTTAAAAGGAATAAAAAAAATAAACGTTCCTACAGAACGACGAAAAGGCAATGGCAAAACACTCATTATCAAAGGAGCAACAGGCAATAATTTAAAAAACGTAAATCTTACTTTGCCTCTAGGAAAACTTGTTTGCGTAAGCGGTTTGAGCGGAAGTGGAAAATCAACACTCATTAACGAAACTCTTTATCCTGCCGTCAATCAACACGTCAACAAAGGCAGTAATATTTCGCTACCCTTCAAGTCTATTGAAGGACTTGAAAATATCGATAAAGTCATTCAAATTGACCAAGCTCCAATTGGCCGCACGCCGCGCTCAAATCCAGCAACTTACACTGACGTATATACCGAAATACGCAATCTTTACGCACTGCTTCCCGACTCTAAAATCAAAGGCTATAAAGCCAATAGATTTTCATTCAACATCTCTAGCGGACGCTGTGAAGAATGTAAAGGCGCTGGCGTTAAAAAAGTTGAAATGAATTTTCTGCCCGACGTATTGGTGCAATGCGAAACTTGTTCAGGCAAGAGATTTAACCAAGAAACGCTGCGCGTCAAATACAAAGGAAAAAACATCAATGATGTGCTGAATCTATCCATCAACGAAGGCACGCAATTTTTTGAAAACCATCCCAAAATCTACCACAAATTAAAAACACTGCAGGACGTAGGACTAGGCTACATCAACCTCGGACAACCCTCTACCACGCTCTCTGGTGGCGAAGCTCAGCGCATTAAGTTAGCGGCTGAACTGTCAAAAAAAGACAGCGGAAAAACATTGTACATTCTTGACGAACCCACTACCGGCTTACATTTTGAAGACATCCGCATCCTTTCCGACATATTGCTTCGATTGGTCGACAAAGGAAATTCAGTACTTGTGATCGAGCACAATTTAGACATCATCAAACTGGCCGACCACGTCATAGACATGGGACCAGAAGGAGGCAAAAATGGAGGAAACATCGTTGCCGAAGGAACACCTGAACAAATCTCAAAAAACAAAAAAAGCGTGACAGGCGTGTTTCTTAAAGGAGAATTATAGTCGAATACCCTCAGCAATTAACAAAACACTTTTAATACTTCCTTCGAACTTTTTCCCTTTTGGTCCGTAGAGCAGCTAACTTTAAAATGCAATATTAGCGCTCATGAAAGAAAAAGAAGATCAAAAAAAAGTTAGAGAAGCCTTCAAAAAGAAAAAATGGAACGAGATCAAAACCAACGATTCTTGGGCGATCTTCAAAATAATGGCGGAATTCGTTGAAGCCTTCGACAAGCTTGCGCGCATCGGTCCTTGCGTTTCTATCTTTGGATCAGCGCGCACCCCGAGCGACAACAAATACTATCAACTTGCTGAAGAAATTGCATTTAAATTAACGCAAAATGGCTACGGCGTGATCACAGGCGGGGGGCCTGGAATCATGGAAGCTGCGAACAAAGGCGCAAACAAAGGCGGAGGAATATCCGTGGGACTGAACATTGATTTGCCTTTCGAACAATCGTCAAACGCCTACATTGACCATGACAAAAATGTTGACTTTGAATACTTCTTTGTACGTAAGGTGATGTTCGTGAAATATGCTCAGGGTTTTATTGTACTACCTGGAGGCTTCGGTACTCTTGATGAATTATTTGAAGCGATCACCCTTATTCAAACGCAAAAAATTGGTCACTTCCCGATTATCCTTGTTGGCAAAGACTTTTGGAGCGGACTGATCGATTGGTTTAAAAGCACTTTGTTAAAAGAAAAAAATATCAGTGAAGAAGACCTCTCGTCTTACTTCGTGGTAGATACCGCAGATGAAGCCGTTGCGGAGATCAACAAATTCTATGGCAAATATTTATTAAAACCCAATTTCTAGGTCCAATCGAAAATCGAAGCACCATGAAATCAGGCATTTGTTTAAAATTTATTATAAATTAGACCTCTCGCAAAAAGCGAAAACTTTTATGAATATTCGTCTAACTGCTTTATTATCATTTCTGTTCTCAGCTTTCTCTGCGTTTGCGCAGGACAGCACTGAAACAACAATTGAAGTATCTGCAGTTCAGCACAATTTATTCAAAGTAGGTCTTGGCGCTGGTACCTTTGTATTCGACGGCGACGTTGGTGTTTTTTCAAAAATAGGGAAAGTGGAAGACCTGCGTTTAGGCTACACCCTTTCGCTAAGTCAGCGTTTTTTAACAATGTTCAGCGCCAATTTGAATGGCTTCTACGGCTCTGTTTCTGCAAGCGAAAGAAGCGGTGCACGCAACCTGAATTTTGCTTCTGATGTAATGGGCGGCGATTTCACTATCGGCCTGCATCTAGACAATAAATATTCCATTTTCAGCAACGGCAAATTTGGCCCTTATCTCTTTGGTGGCGTCGGCTATTTTTTGTTTGATCCCAAAGGCGATTTAAAAGACGCAAACAATCAATTGTACTATTACTGGAGCGATGGAAGTACGCGTGACCTTCCTGAAAGCCAAGAAAATTCGAAGCCATCAAAAATTTTAAAAAGAGATTATAAATATGAAACTGCGCTAAGCGACCCCAATAACAAATACACAAAAAGCGTTCTTTACTTCCCTATTGGTGTTGGCGTAAAAGTGAAATTGATAAAAAACTTAGATTTTTACGTAAACGGCACTTACTACCTTACTCAAACTGATTTTCTTGACAACTTTAAAGCTGGCGCTAACAACGATGCGATGTGGTCAGCAACCGGTGGATTGCTTATTAATTTTCAAGGGAAATCAATATCATCCATCAACAAAAAACAAAACTACGATGTTGATGTAAGAAGTATTGTAATGAAATCAGACCGGGATGTAGATGGTGTTGTAGACATGAATGATCTTTGTCCGGGCACTCCTGAGGGCACTAAAGTAGACGCGCGCGGTTGCCCACTCGACAAAGACAAAGACGGCATTCCGGACTACCAAGACAAGGAAGTTGAATCGGCAAAAAACACGATGGTAAACGATAGCGGCATTACCGTTGCCGACAGCATTTTTCTTGCGCGCTTTAACGACTCTATTGTCATGAACCATGATATTATTTGTAAAGTTTACCCAAGCCTGTGCGATGATAAATACGTTGACAGTAGTGCGAAAAATGAAGGAAATGCAAAAAGCGCTGCAAAACTTCCTATGCCATATTCAGAAGCCGACATGAACAATGACGGAGTGATTACGACTGATGAAATTTACAAAGTAATCGATCGTATTTTTGATGACGCCATCAACGTCAACGTCAATGATGTTCACAAAATCATCGACTATTTCTTCGAGCATTAAAGCTTAAAAAAACAACTATTTATTTTTTCATTGACTGCGACGCCATTGTTCGCTTGAATTTATTTTTCAACATTTTACCTACCTTATTAACAAATATCTGTTTACAATAATGACTAAGTCACTTCATTATCGCTTTCTAATTAAAATAGATTTGTGAGAACTGAAGAATTCTCTTTATGATAAAAAGTTTGCTCGTATACATTAACATTATCTTCCTCTCCCTACTCGGGTTTTTTGCGGCAGATCAAGTTACTGTTGATGCTAGTTTACCGGCATCAGCTAACCCAGGCGAAGACTTCACTATGACTGTAACGCTGAAAAAAGGCAGCGTTAGAGAATTTGCAAAACTTCAATTTTTACTTCCTGCTGGATTTAGTGCTACAAACATCGATAGCAAAGATGGAGCATTCTCTTTTGCTGATCAACAAGTAAAGGTAATATGGACGGCATTACCAAGTGAAGCTGAATTTCAAGTGCGTTTCAAAATTAAAACATTAGCAAGTGTTTCTGGATCAAAAACAATAAGCGGCAAATTCTCTTATGTTATGGAAGGCAGTAAACACGAAGCAATTTGTCCTGTAAAAAGCATCAACATTGGGTCAACAGCGATCGCCAAAACAAGCACCACTAAAGAAGCCACAACAACGGCAACAGCTCAAGACGCTGCAAAAACAGCAACAAAAACTGAGAGCACTGCAAATGCTGCAGCAGAAAAAACAGCGCAACAACCAGTGCAAACTGTTACCAATAAAGAAAACATTGCAGTAGTGAACAATGCTGCAACAGAAACTAAAAACACAAGTACCGCAGCTACAGCAGCCGCAACAAACAATGCAGTCAAAGAAAGTTCCACTACCGTTGCAGACGAAAATATTTCAGTGAAGAGAAATTTATCTTCTTCAAATGTCAAAAAAGGAGAATCTTTTACGGTTGAATTAACAATAAACAAGGGAGGTGCCAGTGGCTTCGCCAAAATAATGGAAACACTTCCATTAGGTTTTGTAGCGGAAGAAGTTGATGCTTTCGGCGGCATCTTTTCTTTTCAAGATGGAAAGGTGAAAATACTTTGGATGACAATGCCTGCTTCAGCTGAAATTAAAGTGAAATACAAAGTGACCGCAGGAATGGACATGAGCGGCACGCAAAACATTGAAGGTTTTTTCTCTTACTTAAAAGAAAGCGATGGAACCAACAAAAAAATTGCATTTGAAAACAGTCAAGTCACTATACTTGAGCAAAACGCAGAACCAGTGGCTATAGTAGAACCTGCTAAAACGGAAGTTGAAAAAACAACACCAAAAGAAATAACCGTTGTAGCTAAAGAAGAAGTTAAAGAAATCGCAGCTGTTGAAGAAAAAAAGAAAGAAGTAGTGAAAAAAGAAGTAGTGAAGAAAGAAGCGACAACTAAAGAAAGCACTACCGTGAACATCGTTGAAAAAGGTGAAGAAGTGAAGATTGCGAAAAAAGACAAAACCCGCGTAAAAACACCAGTTGCTACAGAAGAATTGGCAGCAAAAGATTTTGGTGTCAGCAATCCCAATCAAAGCTTGTACTACAGCGTTCAAATTTGCGCAACAAAAAAGCAAGTGGATGTTTCTTACTTTGCAAAAGCAAACAACATCCTAGAGAAGATTTATACTATGATGCACGAAGGTTGGCACAAGTACGTTGTGGGGGAATTTAACGAGTACAAAGAGGCTCGTGACCATAGAGAAAAGGTGAAAAATGAAAACAAGGTGGTAGGTCCATTTGTCACTGCATACAATAAAGGAACAAGAATAACAGTGCAAGAAGCATTGATGATCTCTGGTCAAAAGTGGATTCAGTAATTCAGTATTCCCAAAAATCCTCCTCTGTCTTTCGAATTTTATTTTTGATGTTTTCCGCTTCCAACAAAGCATCTTTCCCCCAAGTATAATTGGAGATTGCAGCGCCACGCACATTGCTTTCCATATAAATATAACTTGAAAAACGACGCTCGCTGAACAGTTGAAAATAATTGTAAGCTTGCGCATCGTTGTTATTTGTGAATGCTAAATTGTGTTCCAATGCACAAATGCATTTCGGAAAATAAACCCAAAACAAAGGCTGATCTCCTCGGTAATTGCCCTCATCGTCATAACTTTCAATAACGGGACAAAGACCGATAATACGCACCTCCATCACCGAGCGCTGTGGATCAAAAAACCAATCTTCCTTCACGCGCACTCTTTTTACCAAACGCATATCCACGGCTTTCCTAATTGGATTTGCAATTTTTTCACCATCAGCATTAGCGCTCCACAACGTATCTTTTTTCACAAAAACAGACAAGAGTTCATCCGCACTTAAAACAACGCTAAAATCATCGCGCAAAGGCGAATAGGCCAACAAAGAACCATTCAGCACTTCATCGCGAAGCAATGTTGCCAAATTCTTTTGATTGCCAATGGCTTCCAAGGGAAAATACAAAGGATGGTTTACCTTTTCACGCATATCTATAACGCGCCAAACACGTTTTGCCCAAAGGACATTGGCTTCGCGCAAATATGGATAAGTATAGCCACCGCTATTATCGGGCCCAAGTATGGTGGGATCACATTGTCCGCACACCAACTCACAAAAAAAATAAAGAGGAGCAAAACCAAGAAGAGACTTCATCGGCATTGATTTATATATCAACGCCAAAACACCATATGTTATTTCACCTGTTGCTTCGTAGAAAATACGTACATGAAAACAAAAGTCATTAACGAATTAAACATAATCATCTCGTGCTTGATTTTGTAGTCAAACCCAAACAATTGCTCTTGAAAAGAATAGACAAAGATTGAAAAAGCAATGGCCAATGCAGAAGACAAAAGAGAGTAATAATCTTTTTTAAGTTCACGTTTGGTGAAAATTCCGAAGGCATAAAAACCAATCAGCGGACCATAAGTAAATCCAGCAAAAAACAAGATAGATTCAATAGCATTATCTGACACCAATTCTTTCAACACCACAATGGTGAGCAGCAGAACAAGCGACATTAAGATATGCCCCCTATCTTTCCATTTTTTTTGATCGGGCAAAGTCATTCTTTTGATATTGAGAAAATCAACACAAAACGAAGTCGTTAAACTTGCCAAGGCTGAGTCAGCGCTAGCGTACGCTGCAGCGATCAAACCCAAAATAAATAAAATAGCCATAACCACCGGAAAACCGCTGTGCAGCGCAATATGTGGAAATAATAAGTCGGTGCGCACTTTGCCATCAAGCATAGGCACCGAGATTCCCATTTTATCGGCATACATATACAATGTGGCGCCTAACAATAAAAAGATCACGTTCACAATCACCATAATAAACGAAAAACTGATCATATTTTTTTGTGCCTCCTTAATGTTTTTACAACTCAAATTTTTCTGCATTAAATCTTGATCGAGCCCCGTCATTCCAATGGTAATAAACATACCCACCAAGAATTGACGCAGAAAATGATTGCCCTTGGTGATGTCGTCAAAGAAAAATATTTGCGAATAAGAACTATCGGCCACTGCACTAAACAAGCCACCCTTCTCCGTTAAATTCAAAGCATCGGAAATATAATACACGGTAACGCCCAATGACAAGAGCATGAAGAAACTCAAGAAAGTGTCGGTCCACACAATGGTTTTGATTCCGCCTTTATAAGTGTATAACCAAATAGCGGCGATAGAAATAAATACCGTCACGAAAAAAGGAACGCCCCAAGCATCAAAAATTAAAAACTGAAATACATTGGCCACGAGCAACAATCGAATAGACGCACCTAAAATGCGCGATACCATAAAAAAACTCGCCCCTGTTTTGTAAGTCCAAATACCAAATCGGTCTTCCAAATAAGTGTAAATCGAAATTAAATTCATTCGATAATAAATCGGCAACAGCACATATACGATCACAAAATAGCCGGCAAAATAACCAAGCACCACCTGCAAATAAGCAAAATGCCCGAGTTCTACAGCGCCGGGCACAGACATAAACGTGACACCAGACATACTAGCGCCAATCATTCCAAAGGCAACTACATACCAAGATGAATTTTTATTACCTGAAAAAAAACTGTCGTTGTCAGCGCCCTTACTAGTAAAATAAGCGATGAGCATCAACACGCCCAAGTACAATCCGATAACCAATAAAATAAATGCAGGACTCATATTCAATATCTTTCAAGCAAGGTAAAAATTATAGTGCCCGCAAAATTCGCTAAAGCAAATAAAAATCAAACATCGAATGTTAATGGAACAAGAATCTTGCGAGCACATCCCGAATGCTTTTTGTAAATTTGACACAAATAAATAGCGACGATGATATTAGAAGATACATTTTATTTTGGCGTTTTAACAAAACTCAAAGGCTTCAAAGGAGAAATTCATTTCAAGGCAGAGGCCTTCATTGAAGATGCGCACGAGATCGCCACAATATATCTACAAATAGGCAAACATCTGGCCGAATACAAGGTTGAAAAACTTTCACTGAACGGTGAAAAAGGCGTTGTTAAATTTGAAGGCATCAGCACGGAAGCCGATGCACAATCGTTGCTGAAATTTCAAATGTATTTGCCTTCTGCTGATTTTCCCGACGTAAACGACGATGGCAATGTATTGGAATTACTGAATTATAAAGTATACGACAAAGACGCGGGTTATTTGGGAGAGGTTACTGAAATCAACGATTCAACTGCTCAAACTTTGATCACCATAAAAAACAATAGAAGCGAAGTGTTGATTCCGTTGGTAGATGAATTCATCGATTCAATTGATGCTGAGAAAAAAGAAATTCATGTTTCGGTACCCGAAGATCTGTTGCGATTAAATGAATAAAAACAGCTCAAAATACGAAGCCTTTCGCTTCAAAAAATTCACAATACAACACAAGCTGTGCTCCATGAAAGTGGGTATTGACGGCGTTTTACTTGGCGCCTGGGCCAACTGCAATGATTGTGAAAATATTTTAGATGTAGGAACAGGCAGCGGCTTAATTGCATTGATGCTAGCGCAGCGCAATCCTACAGCACAAATTCAAGCAATAGAAATTGAGCACTCCGCCTACCTGCAAACACAAATCAATTTCAACGCATCGCCTTGGGCATCGCGACTGAGCGCAGAAGAATGTGATTTCACGAAATTTAGTAGTGACGTAAAATTTGATTTAATCATCAGCAATCCTCCTTATTTTTCAAACAGCTATTTGAGTGGAAATAACGCACGTGATATCGCGCGACACACGCTAACATTAAGCATCAATAACTTGATAGAACACGCAGCCTCATTGCTTTCTGATCGAGGTAAAATTTGTTTAATATATCCTTTTGAAAGCACGAGCGAATTAGAATTCAATGTTGCTAAAATGGACTTATCAATAAAAAAACTTACTTTAGTTAAACCCAACAGCAGAAAATCCCCAAAAAGAATCTTGGTTGAAATCACCAAAAAAACAACACTAAAATGCGTGAACGACGAATTACTTATTCATTTACACAATGGTGAATACGCATCGGAGTTCATTGAATTGACAAAGGATTTTTACATCAAGTTTTAAATGAAAGAACTTAAAACCATATTTTTCATTTTACTCAACGTCTCCACTTTGGTGTCATGGGCGCAAATCAACTGTACTATAAGCGTGGCTGATTCTGTAGAAATTTGTGAAGGCGAATCAATTCAGTTGCTAACATCAGGAACTATATACGAATTCAACTGGTCGAAAAAATCAGGATTAAACGACTCTACAATACCCAATCCAATTGCTTCTCCTGCAAGCACTACAAAATATTACGTCACCAATCGATATCTATTTCCAACTGAGAGTATAATCAATGGCGATTTTGAAAATGGAAATACTGATTTCACTAGTCAATATGTTCAAAAATGCATCAACGGCAGAATGGACTGGGGGGCTTATTGCATAAGCAAAGTTTCAAATATTTTTTGGAATGGTTGGGGAGATTGTTCTGATCACACCAATGGTTTGGGAAACATGATGGTGATGGATGCTGCTGTTGCAGCTGGAGTTGGTATTTGGTGTGAAACTTTGCCAATCAATCAAAATACCGATTATCAATTTACAACTTGGGTAACTTCTATGGTTTCACTAAATCCCGCTTTACTACAATTTTCAATTAACAATAAAGTATTGGATCAGCCTTTTCGTGCGGCAAGTGAAGTTTGTAAATGGAAGGAATTTTATGCTCTTTGGAATTCAGGTTCTGCCACCTCAGCGGAAATATGTGTGATTAATCAAAATACGGAAGATCAGGGTAACGACTTCGCCTTAGATGACATTTCATTTAAATCCATTTGCGTAAGTACCGATAGCATTGTAGTACAAGTTCATCCTCAGGTTTCAGTAGAACTTGGAGGTGATAAAATAGTGTGTGAAGGAGATTCAATTTTGATAGACACGAAACTCCCTTCAAACTATATTTACAATTGGTCAACTCCAAGCGGACCTAATGCCAAAAGCATATGGGTAACGAAAACAGGAACCTATTCCGTTGACGTAGACAACGGGCTTGGATGCACCGACAATGACGCCATCACTCTAACGCCTATTGAAAACCCAATAAATACGCTAGAAAAAGACACAACAATTTGTTTTGCTTTTCTCCCCGAATTTGAATTACATGGTGGAAGTGCGCTCAAATACATTTGGTCAACAGGTGATACTTCCGCTACCATTTCAGTGGCAGATAGTGGACAATATATTTTAACATTATACAACGGTAAAAACTGCAGCATCATCGACACTGTTAACATTGAGAATTATTGCAATCCAACCTTCTTTTACATTCCCAACTCCTTTACGCCAAATGGAGATGGCATCAACGATGTTTTTACAGTGAAAGGAGAATACCTTTACATTTTTAAATTGTCGATTTTCAGTCGCTGGGGAGAATTGCTTTTTGAAACTACTAACCCCGAAAAAGAATGGGATGGCAACGGGCCAAAAGGTGCCGCACCAACAGATATTTATGTTGTTTTATACGAATACGAAGGGCTTTCGCCAAATACTTTACACAGAATAAAAGAACGTAAACATACACACCTTAGTTTGATCAGATAATTTGTTTGTCAATAAAATGGATGCCGTATTTTTTCAGTTCCAACAAAATAGGCGCATATACTTCTTGCTCAACAGGCACTAAAACACCTCGGTTTTTGATATCGCCATTCAACAGCATTTTCGCAACAATAGCAACAGGCAATCCAACGGTTTTAGCCATAGCTGTTTTGTGTCCGTCGTCGCCCTCCACCACCAAATACGAATGCAACTCCTTCATTTCATTGTTGATTTTGTAGTTGAAACGGTGAAACAAGATGATCATGTCTTTGTCATTTTGATTCAACTGCCATTTCTTCTCCAAGATATGCTGCAAAATCTGCGCAGGACTAGCATTTTTCAGCGTAATTCTCTCATTGCTAAAAATCCCGGTGTACTCAAGTTTTTCCCAAATATCAACGTCGTCTTGCTCAAGTTTCAAATAGTATTTCAGCTTCAATTCTACCGAATCATGCTTGTTGTAAGCCAAAAATAAATTGATGAATTGACGATGCGTCATTTTATCTGAATCAGTAATTTGATACGAGTCATCCGTCATGCCCAGCTGCACAAATAAATCCCAGGCTCGACAAAATCCTAGGCGACGCAGCGTTCCTCTAAAAATAGTTTTGATACCGTGCAAACCATAAATATCAATGTATTTTAAGGAGTCGCGATTGGCATAACCTTCAAACTTGCCATAACCTTCAACATCAATCACCTCGGTGCGGCGAAATAATTTATGGTAGGGAATATATTTATAACTTCCTTCTTGCAAAAACTTCGCAGCCCCCCCTTGGCCCGCCACTATCACATTTCGCGGGTTCCAAGTAAACTTATAGCGCCACGGATTGCTGTCACTTTCTGGAGCAATCAAGCCACCACAAAAAGATTCAAAACCATGTATAATAGCCCCTTGCGCCCTCAATTCATCAATGATCTTCATGGCTGACATATGGTCGAGCCCTGGATCAAGTCCCGCTTCATTCATGAATACCAAACCCGCTGCCTTCACCTCCGCATCCATTGCCATCATTTCTGGAGAAACATAGGATGCCGTAACCAAGTTTTTTTTGTATTTCAAACAAAGCTGTGCAATCTCCAAATGACAATTGGCGGGCAACATAGAAATAACCACATCTGCCACTCGCACCAATTCTTCTTTAACATTGTTGACATTCAAATCAATAAAACGAAAAGAGGAATGACCTTGAACAATGTCCATCGCCAGCTCCAACGACAAATCTGCCACAGTAATTTCCCATTGCTGCGCCACAGCATGTTCCTTAAAATATTCAAGCAGTACCGAACTGCTCCTGCCTGCGCCCAACAATACAATGTGCTTCATGCTCTACTTTTTTTTTAAATCTACTGATTTGCGCTTTCCGATCAAAGGAGAACTGTTGTTAATTAAAATTTCATTTTATCGAAACTAAAATCACTTCGCTCACGTTTCGATAGACAGACGCATTTACACTACGAACAACTAATTTCTTAATACAAACTACCCATGAGACAACTTAAAATCAGCAAACAGGTTACCAATAGAGAAACCATTTCTTTGGATAAGTATCTGCATGAAATCAGCAAGGAAGGTCTTATAACTGCCGAACAAGAAGTTGAACTGGCCATTAAAATAAAAGCCGGTGACGCAGCAGCGTTAGAAAAACTAACACGTGCCAATCTTCGATTTGTTGTATCGGTATCTAAGCAATATCAAAATCAAGGCTTGACTTTACCCGACTTAATCAACGAAGGGAATCTTGGACTGATTAAAGCCGCGCAACGCTTTGACGAAACGCGAGGATTTAAATTCATCTCCTATGCGGTATGGTGGATTCGTCAATCCATTTTGCAGGCCTTGGCAGAGCAAGCGCGTATTGTAAGATTACCACTCAATAAAATCGGTGCGATCAATAAAATAAACAAAACATTTTCACAACTTGAACAGGAATTTGAACGCGAGCCATCTGCCGACGAAATCGCTTTTGCGCTTGACCTTCCCGTAGAAGAAGTGCGAGAATCACTGAAAAGCAATTCACGCCACGTATCCATGGACGCTCCATTGCAAGAAGGAGACGATGCCGGAAACATGTACGATTTGATGACGAGCAATGACAGTCCGCGTCCCGATCACCAATTGCTCGACGATTCACTCAAAGAAGAAATCAAAAGAACCCTCGATACCTTAGCGCCAAGAGAAGCCGACGTGATTACCTTGTATTTCGGATTGGGCACTGACAACCAATCATTGACGCTTGAAGAAATTGGCGAGAAATTCGATTTAACAAGAGAACGTGTGCGCCAAATCAAAGAGAAAGCTTTGCGCCGTCTTAAACACACCTCTCGCAGCAACATATTGGTAAAATACTTGGGATAACAACATCCCACTTTTCTGATCAAAGAGTCGCGTCCAAAACCGCGACTCTTTTTTTTGGTTAATAAAAACACAAAACTTTCAACTTTACAATTTGAAGTTCTTATTACCTTTGAAAAAAAACTCATGGCCCATTTAATCGCTCCTTCTATACTTGCCGCTGATTTTGCCAACTTGAGCAAAGACATTGAATTGGTAAACAACAGCAATGCCGATTGGTTTCACCTCGACGTGATGGACGGCGAATTTGTACCCAACATCTCTTTTGGTTTGCCAGTGATTGAAGCCATCAAACGCCACGCAAAAAAAACATTGGACGTTCATTTGATGATCATTCAACCCGATCGCTATATTTCAGCATTTAAAAAAGCTGGGGCCGATGTGCTCACCGTGCATTACGAAGCTTGTCCGCATTTGCACCGCACCATTCAAGCCATACAAGCCGAAGGCATGAAAGCCGGCGTAGCACTCAATCCTCACACTCCAGTTTCTGTGCTAGAAGATGTCATTCAAGACATTGACGTGGTATTAATCATGTCGGTGAATCCTGGATTTGGCGGTCAGAAATTTATTGAAAAAACCTATGATAAAATAAAAAAATTAAAAGCACTTATTCAATCGTCGGGCAGCTCTGCCATAATTGAAATTGACGGTGGTGTTGGTCTAGGAAACTACAAACAACTAGTAGAATGTGGTGCGGATGTTTTGGTAGCAGGCAATTCTGTTTTCGCAGCAAAAGACCCCTTACAAGCGATCACTGAATTAAAAAAAATATAAAAGCAACTGCTGCAACAGCAGGCAATAGTTAAACCTAAAAAAGGCAGAGATTTTTAAAAATCTTTGCCTTTTTTATAGCCTTTAATAGACCTACAAAGCTGACTTTGCAAAGGCCATCATATCACGACGTTGCGAACCACTACAACTTTGAATGTGCTCCATCGCAAAACGGAGCCTTTCCACTCGCTTTGCATCCGCACCACGCTACTTTTTTGGCTTCTGTAATTTCAGTAATTACTGGCGAAAATCCAGTGCCCTTGTGCGAACCATCGCAATAAGGTTGATTTTTACTTTCACCACACGCACACCATGCATATTTTCCTGGCTCAACATCCATTACAAATGGTTTTGTTTGAGCAATTTTCGGCTTATCCATATTTAAACTTTTAGAAAAAGATATGATTAAAAAAATTATCTATTGGAAAAGTAATATAAGTTTTTCAATTTTACTTGTACAAACAATTATTGTTTTAACCAAGGAACAATTATTTGCATTGCAACGCATCTTTTTTTTCAAAACATCGACAAAACAGCATTACACAATAACACTTACTCCACTAATCATTAGTTTTAAAATACTTATACCGAAACAAAATGAGCAAAGACACCATCCTAAAAATAAAAGCCTTGGGCTTTCCATGGGCAACACAAGATCCTTTTTTGTTTTGCGCGCACCACCGCGATGAATACCCTAAGGGCAATGATGCAATGGGACCCGACGCCTCATTGCGTGGCCGAAATATCGGACAAGACTTCACCATTAAAGACGGCTGGCGCATGTACCACGGCGAAACCATGCCCGGATTTCCGTATCACCCCCACCGCGGATTTGAAACCATCACCATTGTGAAGGAAGGCATCGTTGATCACAGCGATTCATTAGGAGCAGCCGGGCGCTTTGGCAGTGGCGACGTACAATGAATGACTGCTGGAAAAGGCGTTCAACATTCAGAAATGTTTCCGCTTCTTAACCAAGACAAAACCAACCCTCTTGAGATTTTTCAGGTATGGCTCAACCTCCCAAAAGCCAGTAAATTTGCAGCACCACATTTTAAAATGCTTTGGAGCGACGCCATACCACTAATCCAAGAAAGCGACAACAATGGAAAAAAAACAGAAATAAATCTCATTGCCGGACAATTAAAACAACACCTTGCTCCAGCGCCAACGCCTGATTCTTGGGCCGCTGACGCGAACAATCAAGTAATGGTATTGACCATAAAAATGGAAGCAGAAGCAAAATGGACTTTACCAAAATCCGCTGCTTCGGTAAACCGCACACTTTACTTCTACAAAGGAAACGGCATGCGCATAGAAGGCGAAAACATCTCAGCCAACCATTCCATTCAAGTGCAATCCGATCAAGACATTGCGCTTGAAGCTGGAGCTAACGACTGCTACCTGCTTGTGCTGCAAGGCAGAGCGATTGGCGAACTTGTTGCACAACACGGACCTTTTGTGATGAACACCATGCTCGAAATACAACAAGCCTTTCAAGAATACCAGCGCACTCAATTTGGTGGATGGCCTTGGCCCAAACGCGAACAAGCACACGACCGCAGCGAAGGCCGTTTCGCCTTGCACGCTGATGGCAAAAATGAAACAAGAGATTTATAAATAAAAACGGGACTCTTCTTTTTAAGAAAAGTCCCGTTTTGTGCCCGGGAAGAGACTCGAACTCTCATGCCCTTACGAGCGCCACCCCCTCAAGATGGTACGTCTGCCAATTTCGCCACCCGGGCAGAATTGCTGGGCAAATGTAAGCATATCCCTGTAAAAAACTCAAATATCGATCACGATTTTCGCGAGCTCCTCCGAAATCAAAGGAAATCAATCACGACTGGATCATTGTTCATTTCATAATTTTCATTCAGCACAGCGCCATTTATACAATGCGTAGCGCCATTTTGCTGCCTTCCGTATGACTCGTGAATATGGCCAAAAAGAAAGTATTTAGGATTGATCCTTTCTACCGCCGCTGACAGCGCAGCGCAGCCTACCGACAATCCTGAAAATATTTGATCCAACATACCCTGCATCGGGCCGTGCGTCAACAAAACATCAATATCATCGGGAATCAAATCCCATTGCTCTTTTATTTTTGCACCGTGCGATTTCATAAAAGCCCAATTCATGTATTCAGGTGTCCACGGACTTCCCCAAATTTTCACGCCCTCTACTTCCGTCATTTCATCTTGAAGATAAATCACATTAGAAGGCAACATCGCTCTAAATTCAGCTGGATGATCTTGAATAAAAAAATCATGATTACCGGCAATAAAAATTTTGTGTTTGAAAGGCTGCGCGCTAAACCAGAGTAAAAAATCTTGCACTTCTTCTCTACTTCCTCTTCCTGAAACATCACCAGCGTGCACCAAAACGTCACCGACAGGCAACATGACCTTTCGATGTTGGTTGTGTGTATCGGAAATAAAAACAATTTTCATTCGCTCGGTTGAGCACGTAAATTACGAATAAAAATAATGTTGTTCTAATCGCAACACCAATTTTTTAGCCACTTGCATGGCTTCCGTAAATTCATTCAATTTGGTTTTCACCTGCTTTACCTTTGCTGAATTATAGTAATAGCGGTAAGGCAAAACACAAAAATACAGCACTTTTTTGCTCAGCGGAAAATGCTTTACATCCTCGGTGCTTAAAGTCGGCTTGTTAAACTGAATTTCATTTAATGCGGTCACCAACTCCATCACTTCTTGCTCATAGCGCTGCGCATGAATATGCGTTAGCAACTTACGGTAGTTGACCATCCATTTATCGATATGTGGATAGATGGGCGCATCCAAAGGAATGCCGTCCCAATAGTTTTTAAATCCAAAATAACGCTTCGACTCCTCGTCAACTTTTTTTGAAAAATTATCGAGATAGTTGACCTGATTTCTAATGTATTCAATGTCCTCCGCAATGTTCAACTTGCCTTCCATTACTTGTTAATGTCTAATAGTTCAACATCAAAAATTAAAGCAGAATAAGCTGGAATTCCATTTTGAGCTTGCTCGCCATAGGCTAAATAATAGGGAATGTACAATTGGTATTTTGAACCAACGGGCATCACCTGCAAACCTTCAGTCCACCCTTTGATCACTTGATTCAAACCAAACGATGCAGGTTCATTTCTTTTGTACGAAGAATCAAATTCTTTGCCGTCAATCAATGTTCCGCGGTAATGCACTTTTACATTATCTGTGGCCTTTGGTTTTGCGCCTTTGCCTTGGGTAATGACCTTGTATTGCAAACCACTTGGCAAAGTAATCACACCTGGCTGTGTTTTGTTTTTTTCTAAGAATTCAGCACCAATATCCTTACCTCTTTCCATTTTGTAATTGTTCAAAAAGTCATTGGCTTGACGGAAATCCAACTGTAGTGTATTTTCAAACATCCCGTGCTGCATCCCTTTTTTGTATTTAGCAATGTCCATGTTGCTCATATTTCCATACAAGTTGTAGCCCGAACCCAACACCACACCATAGGCATAACTCAACTCAGCTTTTTTGGCTGCTTTGTTGTAATTGCTTTTGTTTTGAATGTAGCCATTCACGATCACTGAGGCGTCTTCTTTGCTAATGGTAGTCGCTTCATTTTTTACTGCCGCGCTGACTGCCTTTAAAAACGCATTGATGTCAACATCGGCAAACCCTTCTCTGCGAAGGCCAATGCCAGCATTCGCACCTAAAACGTAAGAAACTTTATCAGTAGAAGTCACCAGCGCCACTGTATCGGTCAGAGATTTTTCAGTATTTGAAGCCGCTTCCGTCTTTTCACTTTCTTGTCCAGAACAAGAAAAAAAAGCGCCCGCCAAAACGATTGGAATAAAATATTTAATCATAAAAGTGTATTTGTAAATGTAGACGCGAAATTGATGAAATTTAAAACAGATTCATCACTCTTCTTCCAAAACTTTTAAACAAGTGTTTAGTGGATTCGCATTCAAAAACAAGGCTTCAAAATATGCATTTCCGTATTTGGCATAGAATTCCAAGAAGTTCACCCTTCTTTCTTGAAAGACGCCTTCAGGAAACAATTGCGCTTTAATCTTGTCGATTTTATTCAAATCAATTTCGTGGCGTACCTTCTCCGCTTTCTTGATACGCCCCATCAATGCTTCAATTTGCTTCAAAGCCTTAGCTTTTTCTGCTTCAACAGCTCCCTCCAGAGAACCATCCACTTTTATTGCCGCTGATTTAATTTGCGCAAAAAGATTTTCCAGCTGCTGAAAATAACTACTGTCTAGTAATTCTGACTTCCCTTGCATGTATTGTGCTTTCAATTGCTCAGCCGATAGAAACAAATCCTCAAGGCACAAATTCAATGACGACATCACCTTGCGCTGATTGGAATT
Organism: Flavobacteriales bacterium; assembly: GCA_947444925.1. Classification (GTDB taxonomy): domain Bacteria; phylum Bacteroidota; class Bacteroidia; order Flavobacteriales_C; genus JAHEZL01. Next base: position 33,603 of record CANFBW010000005.1, read on the forward strand.
GATCACCAAAAAAGAATCGCGCAACAACAGTTGAGGAAAGGCAATATGATGTGCAGCAAAAACACCCTTCAACTGAAACCAATAAGCGAGTTCATTTGGCCCTCCAACATAAGCAACATTAGGCAATATATATTCTTGGTAAAGCGGACGGTAGATAACGTTGGGACTAAATTTCTCAGGCGAATCCAACAACAACTGCTCCCAGTTTCTGCCGTCATTTTCAGTGAAACGCTCGCGTATATTTTCGTCGAGATAAAAGAAATTAATCTCCCTGGGATGAACTTGCAGTTTGTATTTTTCTTGCAAAACGGCATTCGTTTTGTCAACTTCTATTTTGCCAATTTTCTCCTTAAATTCATTAGTAATTACAGCAGAAAAACTATTTTTTAAAGCGGCATCATCTGCATCAATAACCACCAAACCTTGATTACCAAAAAGATGGTGTAAAAAATGACGCGTAAAATCCGCCAGATTTTTTTCCTTAGCCGCATTTCGCAAAATAGTCAGCACTTCGCTATCGCCTGTCAACACTTTAATTTCCTCAAGCAAGGCATCCAAACCAGCAGTACTCAATCTACCCACTGCTCCCTTTGCCTCGCGCTGCCACTGTATTTTTTTGCCAAACAAATACAAGTGATTCACCTCTTCAAAATCGTGGTCTTCAGAAGCCATCCAAAACACCGGCACAAAGTTTTTGTCAGGATATTTTTGCGAATAAATGCGCGCCGCAGAAATTGCAGAAACAATTTTATAAATGAAGTAAGCCGGTCCGCCAAACAGACACAATTGATGACCAGTAGTCACGGTAAATGTGTTTTCATCCAGCAGAGAGGCTATACTTTCAACGACAGGCGCATTGCGAGGCAATGAATTGTATTGTAACTGAAGCTGCGCGATCAATAATTTTCTATCGGCAGTGCTTTTGAAATTCAAATTTTCCTGCTGCAGCAAATCCTGCACAATTGGTGGAACCAAAGTAGTTTTCGAAAGCGGTATTTCAGATAAGTGCAGCACTAATCATTAATTATTTGCCCACTAAGGTCAAAATAGTCGGCGCTTTCAATTTTCACATTTGCGAAATCCCCTAAGCGCAAATAATTTCCTTTTGTTGGCACCAATACTTCGTTGTCCACTTCTGGCGAATCAAACTCCGTTCTACCAATGAAATTACCACCTTCAGCTCTGTCAAATAGCACACGTAGCGTTTGTCCGATTTTTCGTTGATTGTTTTCATAAGAAATATTGGCTTGCACTTCCATGATCTCTTCTGCACGACGCTGCTTTTCTTCAGGCGCCACATCGTCTACCAACAAATGGGCGTGCGTATTTTCTTCGTGAGAATAGGTGAATGCGCCCAAACGATCAAATTTTTGTTCAGCCACCCATGCTTTCATCTCTTCAAAATCTTCAACCGTTTCACCGGGATAGCCCACAATCAATGTCGTGCGCAAAGAAATTCCAGGCACTTTAGCGCGAATTTCTTTCAGTAATTTATTTGTTTTCTCCTTTGTTGTCCCTCTGCGCATTGATTTTAAAACAGAATTTGAAATGTGCTGCAAGGGCATGTCGAGATAATTGCAAATATTTTTTCTTTCGTTCATTACATCCAACACATCCATCGGGAATCCATGTGGAAATGCGTAATGCAGACGAATCCATTCAATTCCTTCCACATCAGAAAGCTGACGCAACAAGTCGGCCAAATTTCTTTTGCCATAAATATCCAAACCATAATAGGTCAAATCCTGGGCAATCAACATCAACTCTTTCACCCCTTTTGCCGCAAGTGTTTTTGCTTGCGCTACCAGCTCCTCCATTGGCGTCGACAAATGTTTGCCGCGCATCAAAGGAATTGCACAAAACGAACAAGGGCGATCGCAGCCTTCTGAAATTTTCAAATAGGCAAAATGATTGGGCGTTGTCAATACGCGCTCACCCACTAACTCGTGCTTGTAATCGGCTTTCAACGCTTTAAGCAATCGCGGCAAATCACGGGTTCCAAAGTATTCATCTACATTTGGAATTTCCTTCTCTAAATCTGGTTTATAGCGTTCAGATAGACAGCCTGTAACATATACCTTATCAAGCAATCCCTTTTCCTTGGCTTCAACAGCCGCCAAAATGGTGTTAATGGATTCTTCCTTCGCATTATCAATAAAACCACAGGTATTGATAATCAAAATACCTGCATCTTTTTTTGTGGATTCGTGTTCCACTTCAATATTATTAGCGCGCAACTGTCCCATCAACACTTCGGAATCGTAAATGTTTTTCGAGCAACCGAGTGTAATGACGTTGACCTTATTTTTTTTGAGTGTTTTGGTTTTCATTTTTCAAATATTATCAAGCGCCAAAAAGCGAGTCTACAAATTCCTTTCTTTTAAAAACCTGCAGATCTTCCATGCCTTCACCAACACCAATGTATTTCACTGGAATTTTGAACTGATCGGAAATCCCAATCACCACGCCACCTTTAGCAGTACCGTCCAATTTCGTCAATGCAAGCGCAGTCACTTCGGTCGCCAGTGTGAATTGTTTTGCTTGCTCTATAGCGTTTTGACCAGTAGAACCATCGAGTACCAACAACACCTCATGTGGTGCACCCGGCACCACTTTCTCCATCACCTTTTTGATTTTGGTTAGCTCGTTCATTAAATTGATCTTGTTGTGCAAACGCCCCGCTGTATCAATAATTACAACATCAATGTCTTTGGCCTTGGCCGATTGCAAAGTGTCGTAAGCAACCGCCGCAGGATCAGCATTCATGCCCTGCTCAACAATAGGCACATCAGCACGCCCAGCCCATATTTTCAATTGATCAACTGCCGCAGCCCTAAAGGTATCAGCAGCACCCAACATTACTTTTTTACCTGCTTTTTTGTACTGATAGGCCAACTTTCCTATAGACGTTGTTTTACCAACGCCATTCACCCCTACTACCATTATAACGTAAGGTTTTGTGGCCAAAGGCACATCAAATTCCGACCCGTCTATTGAATTGTTTTTTTCAAGCAGAGCAGCGATTTCATCGCGTAAAATACCATTGAGCTCTTGCGTACCCATGTATTTGTTTTTCGCAACTTTCTCTTCGATGCTCTTGATGATTTTAATGGTGGTCTCCACACCCACATCAGAAGTAATAAGCACTTCCTCGAGATTGTCTAACACCTCAGCATCAACCGTTGATTTACCAACCACTGCACGCGCCAACTTAGAAAAAACGCTTTCCTTGGTTTTCGACAAGCCCTCATCTAATTTTTGTTTTTTTTCTTTTGAAAAAAAATCGAATAAACCCATTGCCCTTGATTTTACTGCGTTTTCCCGCTCGACACTAAAAATAAAAAAAGCCCCCATCTCGCGACAGAAGCTTTTATAAATACCTGCATGGAAATTACTTTCCCGCTAAAAAATCAGCAACCTTTTCATTCAAAACCATTTCTTCCTTGAAAGAATACGATCCTGTTTTAGGTGATTTTATAGCTCTTATAACCTTAGTCAAAGATTTGCTAACTGATTTATCTTTAAAGCTTGCTACCGTTTTCTTAGCCATGACTTACTTATTTAATTTCTTTATGAATAGTGTACTTCTTTAATATAGAATTGTATTTTTTCAATTCAATTCTATCAGGAGTGTTTTTCCTGTTTTTTGTTGTGATGTATCTAGATGTACCCGACATACCTGTCGTTTTGTGTTCTGTACACTCTAAAATCACTTGTATCCTGTTACCTTTCTTTGCCATGATTAAAACTTTTTTCGGACGGCAAACTTATGAAGAAAGAATTTATTTCACAACTCTTTGGCAAGAAATAAAACAAACTTTCTCACTTTTTTCATTCCTACATGTTTCTGCGGTACTGTCCACCCACCTCAAACAGCGCATTGGTAAGCTGTCCAAGAGAACACACCTTCACCGCATCCATCAACACTTCAAACACATTCCTGCCTTCAATCACCGCTTTTTTAAGATCGAGTAGCGACTTTTCGCTGACTTTTAGGTGAGATGTTTGCAAAAGATGCAATCCCTTAATCTGATTTTCCTTTTCCACTGCATCTGCTCGAATCACCTCCTTTGGCAAAACTGTAGGCGACCCCTTGGACGAAAGAAAAGTGTTCACCCCTATGATAGGGAAGGCGCCACTGTGTTTCAATCCTTCGTAAAACATGGATTCTTCCTGTATTTTCGAGCGTTGATACATTGTTTCCATGGCCCCTAGCACGCCACCGCGCTCGGTAATACGGTCAAATTCAGCCATCACCGCTTCTTCTACAAGGTCCGTCAACTCTTCAATTATAAAAGACCCCTGCAAAGGATTTTCATTTTGGGTCAAGCCCAATTCCTTGTTAATGATCATTTGAATGGCTAATGCGCGGCGCACCGACTCTTCGGTAGGGGTTGTTATTGCTTCGTCGTAAGCGTTGGTATGCAAAGAATTGCAATTGTCGTAAATTGCATACAAGGCCTGAAGCGTGGTGCGAATGTCATTAAAATCAATTTCCTGCGCGTGCAGTGAGCGTCCAGAAGTTTGAATATGGTATTTTAGCATTTGTGCCTTTTCATTCGCGCCATATTTCAATTTCATTGACTTTGCCCATATTCGTCGCGCCACGCGACCAATCACCGCATATTCAGGATCAAGTCCATTTGAAAAGAAAAAACTGAGATTGCCCGCAAAATCGTTGATATTCATGCCTCGACTCAAATAATACTCGACGTAGGTAAAGCCATTTGCCAAAGTGAAAGCCAACTGCGTTACGGGATTGGCCCCTGCCTCGGCTATGTGATAACCCGACACCGACACCGAATAATAATTTTGAACTTTGTGGTCAATAAAATACTGCTGCACATCGCCCATCATCTTCAGCGCAAAGTCGGTAGAAAAAATACACGTGTTTTGCGCTTGGTCTTCTTTCAAAATATCGGCTTGCACTGTGCCTCTAACCTGCTGCAAAGTATCGGCTTTAATTTTTTCGTACACTTCTTTCGGCAAAATGGCATCTCCTGTCGTGCCGAGCAACATCAACCCCAAACCATTATTGCCCTCAGGCAAAGCACCACAATACTTGACCTCCTTTGAACGCTGAACCTTCAACTTTGCATTTTGTATGTACTTCTCACACTGTTGATCAATCGCCGCATTCAAAAAGAAAGCCAGCACGATGGGTGCCGGACCATTGATGGTCATGCTCACAGAGGTGTTGGGGCTACACAAATCAAAACCAGAATACAATTTTTTCATATCGTCGAGACTGCACACCGACACCCCTGAATTGCCTACTTTTCCATATATATCGGGACGATGCTCCGGATCGCGACCATACAGCGTTACCGAATCAAAAGCAGTTGACAATCGCTTTGCCGGCATAGCAGCGCTCACATAGTGAAAACGTTTGTTGGTGCGCTCTGGCGATCCTTCACCTGCAAACATGCGCGCAGGATCTTCACCACTGCGCTTGAACGGAAACAATCCCGCTGTGTAAGGAAAAGAACCTGGCACATTTTCCTGCAAGCACCAACGCAAAATATCACCCCAAGCTTCATAACGAGGCAAAACAACTTTTGGGATTTGGTTGTGCGACAGCGACTCGGTAAACAAGGGCACTTTTATTTCCCTGCCTCTTACAGTGTATCTAAATTCTTGCTGGGCATAAGCTTCTTTTCGCGACTTCCATTCTTGTATGATTTTTAAATTCTCGATAGAAAAGCCCTTGAGCAATTCCTTTCTTTTCTCGAGCAACTCCTTATTTTTTACCAACGACAACACCTTCTCAAAACCATACAACACATTGGCGATCTCAACCTGAGCATCAACATCACGGTTGTATTTACGCAACAGTTCGGCAATTTCCGACAAATAACGTACCCGACCAGCCGTTACAACTGCTGGCACTTCAACTTCATTTTTAGCAATCGATTGAATTTTGAATGTACCGCCTTTAGCGTTCAGCAGCGCCACCAATCGCGCATAAAGCACATTGCTACCCTCATCATTGAAACGAGAAGCAACAGTGCCAACAACGGGCATCTCGTCGGTGTTTTTCGACCAAAGAGAATGATTGCGCTGGTACTGCTTTTTAACATCACGCAACGCATCCAAGCCGCCCTTCTTATCAAATTTATTGAGCACAATGACATCGGCAAAATCCAACATATCAATTTTCTCCAACTGGCTTGGCGCGCCAAACTCAGGAGTCATCACGTAAACATTGACGTCGGCATAGCTGGTGACTTCTGTATCCGATTGACCAATTCCTGATGTTTCTAAAAATATCAAATCAAAATCCGACGATTTTAGCACTGATAAGGCATCCGCAACAAATGGTGACACAGCTAAATTTGCTTGCCTTGTAGCCAACGAGCGCATGTAAACTCGGTCGTCTGATGCAGCATTCATCCGAATTCTATCACCCAATAACGCACCTCCTGTTTTTCGTTTGGAAGGATCCACAGAGATCACCGCAAACTTCATTGTAGTATTTTGCAGTAAAAATCTACGCAAAAGTTCGTCGGTAATGGTTGATTTTCCAGCGCCACCCGTTCCTGTAATCCCAAGAACAGGAATTGACTTTTGTTTCATTTTTTTGAGCAAAACCTTGGCTGCCTTGGGGTCGTTTTCACATAGCGAAATAGCCTGCGCAAGGGCCGCACTGTTGTTTACAGGCTTTATTCTTTTGACTTTTGACGTCGAAATTCGATGCAACATATCATCAACCATCCCTTGCAAACCCATATTTCTGCCGTTATCAGGATGGTAGATTTTAGAAATTCCATAGGCTTCTAACTGCATGATTTCATCAGGCAAAATTGTACCTCCTCCTCCACCAAAAATTTGAATGTGCCCCACTCCTTCCGACTGCAGCAAATCAAACATATATTTAAAAAACTCCATGTGCCCACCTTGGTATGATGTCAAGGCAATGGCATCGGCATCCTCTTGAATGGCACAAGTAACTATTTCCTTTACCGAACGGTCGTGACCAAGATGTATCACCTCAACACCTGAAGCTTGAATGATTCTGCGAAAAATATTGATAGACGCATCGTGCCCATCAAATAAAGATGCGGCAGTTACAATTCTTATTTTATTTTTGATAGAGATTTTCGTCATACATTCAAATGTAAAAGTAAATGTTCTTCATTCTATCTAAAGTTCTCGCTTTTTTAATATCGCCATTCACTTGGATAATCATTGGAGTGCTGTACGGCATTTTCACAAAGGTGGCAACACGCAAGAAAAAGGCTTTTGTGTTTTCCATCGTCGTATTTTTTATATTTTCCAATGAGTTTCTTGCAGAAGAGGCAATGCGCCAACTTGAATATCCCGACAAAAAGCTAAGCACTAAAGACCATTTTGACGTTACTATTGTGCTGGGCGGAATGATAAAATACGACGGGAAAAATGAAAAATTAATCTTCAATGGAAACATTGACCGATTGCTGCAAGCAATCGTTTTGCAGCGAAAAGGAATTGTGGACAAAATTCTTATTTCGGGCGGCTCTGGCGACATTGGCTATCCTGATGTAGCAGAAGCAAAATTGCTTTTAAATTTCTGCATAGAAATGGGCTTCGACTCCACGGCCATTTGGATTGAATCAGAATCAAGAAACACTGCTCAAAACGCACAGTTAAGCTACACACTAATGAAAACAAAATTTCCGCATCCTGAACAAAAAAGCTACTTAATCATCACCTCGGCTTCACACATGAAACGGGCAATGGCTTGTTTTTCGGCCACCGGATTACCTGTCACCGATTACAGCACCGGACGCATCGCTGGTCCGCGCAGATTAGATATCCAAAACATGCTGATCCCCAATATTTGGGCGATGGCAATATGGGAAAGTGTGCTGCACGAAAGCATTGGCTATGCAGCATATCAAATCAATGGATATCTCTAAGCACTTCCTACATCCCTGCCAAACCTTCTTCCAGCATTTTAATTTTCGCTTCCGCATCAGCCTTTTTCTTGCGCTCTGCGTCAATCACCTGAGGATTCGCATTTTGCACAAAACGCTCGTTGGATAATTTTTTTTCAACCGAAATCAAAAAACCTTTATTGTACTCCAACTCCTTTAGCATACGTTCCCTTTCATCTTCAGCGTTGACTTCCAAAGGAATAAAAACCTCATCTGTTTTCACCAGAAATGATTTCGCATCAGCCACTTTTTCAAGCACATATTCAAGTGTAGATACATTGGCCAGTTTGCGCACCAAATGCTCAAAAACAGCGTAATTTTCGCGCTGTGGCGTTTTTATCTTTACCTCCAGCGATTCCTTTGGCGACAAATTGTTTTGATTGCGTACGTTGCGAATCCCCGTCACCAAATCCTTCATTATCTCACCTTGTTGCAAAACCAACACATTGTTTGATTTTTTAGACGACCACTTCAGCAGCATAATGCTTTCACCCGCCTTGCGCTCGCCCAATTTCTGCCAAATCTCTTCTGTAATAAAAGGCATAAACGGATGCAACAATATCATTAATTCCTCAAAGTACTGTATTGTTTTTTCAAGCACATTTCGAGCAATAGGCTGTCCGAATTCAGGCTTTACCAACTCGAGATACCATGCGCAAAACTCATCCCAAATCAAACGATAAGTCTCGAGTAAAGCGTCAGAAATACGGTATTTATCAAAAGCATCGTTGATCTTCACTAAACTTTCAGACATCTTATTTTCAAACCATTCAAAAACAGCATTGTGCTCAGTGCTTTCAGTTTCCGTAATTTCCAAGCCCTTTATCAATCGCAGTGCATTCCATATTTTATTGGCAAAATTTCGCCCTTGCTCACATTGTTTTTCATCAAAGATCAAATCGCCTCCCGCTGGTGAAGAAAACAAAACACCAACGCGAACGCCATCAACGCCATACTTGTCGAAAATTTCAAACAAATCAGGAGAGTTCCCTAGAGACTTCGACATTTTCCGACCTTGTTTATCGCGCACCATTCCAGTAAAATAAACGTCTTTGAATGGGATTTCATGTTCATACTCCAGTCCCGCCATAATCATACGCGCCACCCAAAAAAAGATAATGTCTTGCCCTGTCACCAACACATTTGTAGGATAATAATATTTAACATCAGCATTCCCCGGATCATTGATACCATTGAAAACTGCTGTTGGCCATAACCATGAAGAAAACCAAGTATCCACAACATCTTCATCTTGTTTGAGATCAGCAATTTCAAGATTTACATTTCCTGATTTCTCACGTGCGATCAACAAAGCTTTCTCTGCCGTTTCAGCCACCACAAAATCATTCACTCCCGTTCCAAAATAAAAAGCCGGAATGCGCTGTCCCCACCACAATTGACGAGAAATACACCAATCATTAATATTCTCCAACCAGTGTCGATAGGTATTTACCGCATTTTTTGGATGGAATTTCAATTCTTCTTCGAGCACTACTTTCAATGCTGGCTCTGCCAAATCCTTCATTTTACAAAACCATTGCATAGATAATTTAGGCTCGACAACAGCATGCGAACGTTCTGAACAAGAAACTTTATTTCGAATTTCCTCCACCTTCACCATTTGTCCACCTTCTTCTAAACTTTGTGCAATTAATTTTCGCGCTGCAAATCGATCTTTACCAACAAACAATTGTGCTTTTTCATTCAATGTTCCGTCAGCATTCAATATGTCAATGATCTCTAAATTGTGCTTCATGCCCAATTTGTAGTCATTTTCATCGTGAGCTGGCGTTACTTTTAGGGCTCCCGTTCCAAATTCTTTGTCAACGTAGTCGTCAAAAATGATAGGAATCACTCGGTTTACCAATGGAACAATCGCTTTTTTACCCTTCAAATGCAGGTAACGATCATCTTCCGGATGAACACAAATGGCAGAGTCACCCAAAATGGTTTCAGGTCGAGTCGTCGCCACTGTAATAAAATCAGCCGTTCCTTCAACTTGATATTGAACATGGTACAATTTAGAATTTACTTCTTTGTAGTACACCTCTTCGTCAGACAACGCCGTTTGACGCATTGGATCCCAATTCACCATGCGCACTCCTTTGTATATATGTCCCTTATTGTATAAATCAACAAAAACCTTGATCACCGATTGGTATTGATTGTCGTCCATTGTAAAAGCTGTACGGTCCCAATCACAAGAAGCACCCAAACGCTTTAATTGACTTAAAATAATTCCACCATATTTCTCTTTCCACTCCCAAGCGTACTTCAAAAATTCGTCGCGTGACAAATCTTTTTTGTTGATGCCTTTTTCCGCCAACATTTCAATGACCTTATTCTCTGTAGCAATCGACGCGTGATCAGTGCCTGGCACCCAGCATGCATTTTTTCCTTGCAAACGCGCTTTTCTAATCAATATATCTTGAAGCGTATTGTTTAGCGTATGTCCCAAATGCAACTGCCCCGTAACATTGGGCGGAGGCATTACTATGGTAAAAGGCTCCCTTTCATCGGGTGTAGATTTAAAAAAACCTTTATCCAACCAGTATTGCAGCCATTTTCCTTCAATTTCAGAAGGATCGTATTTTGTATCGATCAACATGAGAATAAATTTTGAGCGACAAAAATAGTGATTTGCTTTAACAAGTCGTTAACAGCATTTGGAATAGTATTTGAATAGATTAGCAGCAATAAAATAGTTCAACATACATTAGACAAGCAAATAAAGGTCCGAAGCAATTAACACTAAAAATAGATCGATTATGAAATACCTGTTTTTGTCCTTCCTAATACTTGCAAGTACGTTTCACGCATTTGCGCAAGACGAAGCCGAAACCAACGCACCGGTTTTAAAATTAGAAAAAATGATACTCGACTATGGCACAGTAGCCAAAGGCTCGAATAAGATCAGATCCATTAAATTCACTAACCTTGGCAAATCGCCTTTAATCATCACCAGTTGTGAAGGATCCTGCGATTGCACAACAGGAAAATGTCCGAAAGAACCCATTATGCCTGGCAAAAGTGGTGAAATAACAGTGAGCTACAACACTGACAAAGTAGGCAAATTCAATAAAACGGTTACAATTTCTTCAAACAATGGTAACGGAAATGTTTATTTGAATGTAAAAGGAGTAGTTCAGGAATAACGTTAACAAGTCATTAACAAGAATAATTGAAAAGCTGACTTAACTTGGTACAATCATTGAAACAACACAAAGACAACCAAAACGAAAAAAAAATGAAAAAACTAATTTTATCTTTTGCTATTTTGATGACTGCTGCAATCAGCGGATTTGCCCAGGAAGCAGCGCCACAAGTTGATCCAAAAGCACCTAAAATTGAATTCCAAACTTTAGACATTGACTTTGGAACCATTAAACAAGGATCAGATCCTTTCAGAAACGTAAAATTTACCAACACAGGAAAAACACCATTGATCATTACAACATGTCAGGGTTCATGCGGCTGCACAGTACCTACTTGCCCAACTGAGCCTACAATGCCAGGCGAAAAAGGAGAAATGCAAGTGAGATATGACACCAATAGATTGGGTGCTTTTACCAAAACAGTGACAGTGATGTCAAATGCAGGTAATGGAACCATCACTTTAAAGATACACGGTACAGTAGAAGCTGCTGAAACTGGCTTGCCAGAAAAGAAATCAGGACCTACAGCACAATAAGAAGTTCACAAGTTCAATTTTATCAGATTATAACTTACTTACAGAAAAACCCTCCGAAAATCGGAGGGTTTTTTATTTGGTTCCATTTTCATAATTTTCTACCATCTATTCATAATTAATGAAAACATTTACATATTTACAAATTGCCAAATTCACGATTAGTGTCAGCAGCGCAGAAGATCATAAGGTTTTTATAGCTGACGGATACTTGCCTTTCGTGATCGATAAGCCACTAAACAATGATATAGTGATCGTGGTTCATCCTCAAATTCCAGCAAGTCTAATAAATACTGAAAACATTCTTTACAAAGCGATGATTGGGAGCAATGATTTCTGGATCATTTGCAAATACAACAAAGGCTATAAATTCATAATCTACAAACAAGAAAAACCCAATGAAATTCAACAAATTGCTTTAGTAGACGAAGGATTTACAAAATGGGAGGTATACATGTACCCACAAGAAAATAAAAAAACTGGCTTATCAGAACTTGAAGCGCTGCAATATCCTTTAGGACCACTAATTCTTTATTACCTCACAGTAAATCACGAAGCAATAATGATACACGCTTCAGGAATTTTTGATGGAGAAAAAGGTAGGATTTTCAGCGGGTTTTCAGGAGTTGGCAAAAGCACAATGGCGCAATTATGGAAGAATGCAGGAAGCATACTTATCAATGACGATCGCCTAATTATTAGAAGAATAAACAATCAATATCACTTTTTCAACACACCAATGTTTTATGCCGATGAGCCTAAATCTGCTCTTCTTACACACTTGTATTTACCCTACCATTCCGCAGAAAATAAATACAATTTAATTTCTGGATCAAGAGCTGTTGCGCGACTTCTCGCCTATTGCATTCAACATGGCTATAACAAAGCGCACATGCAACATCACCTTTCCTTTTTGACGACACTTTGTTCCCAGCTTCCAGTAGCAGAACTTGGGGTCGTGCCCACGCCAAATATAATTTCCTTCATAAAGGAATATGATGTCTGAAAAAAATAATATTATTCTAAACACCGCTTTACACATACTCAACGAAGAACTCTTGGTAAAAATGGAAGTGGCTGGAAATAGCATGTATCCATTTCTGAGAGAAGGCGATTTCATTTTCATGCGAAAAGACGCAATGCATTTGCTTAAACCTGGCGACATCATTGCTTTCAAAAGAAACAATTATTGGGTAGCGCACCGTCTTCTTGCGGCGAAATTAAACCATGGCGAAATAATTTTTCTATGCAAAGGCGATTCTTGTGTAAAATGTGATGAGGAAATACAAAAAAATAATTTCGTTGGGAAAATTGTGGCTTACTCAAGAAATGGCAAAAAAGTAGACCTAGAAAAAGGATGGCAAAAAAAACTAGGTCAAATATTAGTTACTACGTCACCTGTCAATAAATACATACTCAATTTAAGTATGCGCGTCATTTTCAAAATAAAAAGAATGTTGCGATAAACGAACTTACAATTATGACAATTGCTAGGCTTTTGAAAAAGTGAATTTTAATACTATTTTACTTAGCCCTATCCATATTCTCCATAAATAGTAAATCGGCAAGAGAAATGTATATCGCATCTTGTACCTTGCAACCATATATGATTTTTGCGGAAAAACATCATCAACAACATAGCGCAATTTGCTTTTCCAGCCACTAAAGCTGCTCAAAATAATCACATTTGAAATTTGATACTGCACTTTTGCCAAGGCCTTTTGCACACCAAATTGATCACCGTTCAATGCACAAAGAAAAACTGATTCCAGCTCGTTTATGGGTGATGCAATACCGTCAAAAAAGAAAGGAGGCACATTTGAATTCCAATAGCTTTGACATAAAAACATAATTTGCTGCAACTCCTTCAAACAATTGTACTGAACAGAACTAGCGTATAACAAATGCCAATCAATTTGATCCCGATGCAGAAGCAGCATCTCAACAATATCGTTAAAAGAACTAAACCTAAATTGACCACTTATTAAATGAGTGTATTGATGCGTGCACAAATGCTGCAAAAGATCTTCTACACAGAAATTCCGCCCATTCACACCTGAAAAGGCGCAGAAAACACTTCTACTCCAATAATCGTCTATATTGATGTTAAAATGCGAAAACGAAGAATGCACATGACGATGTAATTCTATCACCGAATTATTTTTGATTAGACAATAAGGATGATGGAATATTTCTTGACGCTCAAAGAATTCCGATTTTTTGGGGTGCGTCAACACCAATTTCCATTCATTATTTAACAAAACATTTTTCACCCTTTCAACATCCTGTGCTCTAACCAATAAATCGATATCGTTGGTAATCCTAAGTCCATAATCAACATACAAAACATCTAGTAACATGATGCCTTTTAATGGAATAAAATCCAAACCTTCCTGCTGCAGAACCTTTGCTGCATGTGTAAAATCATTGTACAAACGAATATTACTCGATAAATATCTATAGTAATTCGCTTTTAGTGTTTTCACAACCTGGTTGGGAAGTAAATTTTGATCAGAAAACCGAGTGCAATTTTTGAAAATCAAAGCAGCTAAAGCTGTAGATTGCGCTTTAGTCAGCACGGAATCCCAATCAGAAATATTTTGAGAAATTTGCTCTAAACGCAATAAATCGGGAGAGGAAATATGAAGAGTAGAGCCTAAAAGCAAAAATTGTTCTTCCCAAGACAAATCTGAGAACATATTAAGCCAAAACGTATTTTGATAATTTTTCAAGAAATGAAACCACATCCTGTTCAGCAGTTTCAACATCTACTTCAAACTCCTTGACCAAGGATGCAACGATGGTTTCCAAAGAACTTACTTCGGTCAATTGCTCCCAAATGAAAGACCCGCTTTCATTTAAAGTAAACATCTCGTTCATCTCGGCGACATTGCCTTTTAACGGCACCAAAATCAAATCATTCGCCACCTTTTGAACAGCGAAGGCATTCTTGTGTGCAACAATATTCGGAATAATAGAATTCATTTAGCTTATTAAAATTGGAACAAATACGGTAAATACCATCAAAATCAATTTGATTTAAAGGAACCCCTCTGAAAACAGCACTATTGATATTTAAAGATGCCTTTCATTTAATTCGACATAACAAAAATCAAGGTGTCCCCATTAATATCGAAATTTCACTGTCTAAATCTACCTTAATTACTTCTGGTTTCTCGTATTTCTTCTTCATATCAGTCCAAAATTAAGTCAATTATGATGCCATTAATATTGAAATTTCACTGTCCAAATCCACCTTAATTACTTCTGGTTTTTCGTATTTCTTTTTCATATCAGTCCAATTAATTAAATTTTTCTCCACTAAATCAAATTCATCTCCTAAAATTATTAGGTAGGTGACAACATTAACGTTGAAATTTCACTGTCCAAATCCACCTTAATTACTTCTGGTTTTTCGTATTTCTTTTTCATATCAGTCCAATTAATTAAATTTTTCTCCACCAAATCAAATTCATCACCTAAAACGATTACTCAAGGCGACAACATTAATGTTGAAATTTCACTATCTAAATCCACCTTAATCACCTCTGGTTTCTCGTATTTCTTTTTCATACTTCATCAAGCGTTAGTGTTTCAAATTTACAAAAAGAACAATATAAAAGCGAATACAATTCACAATGACGAAAAAAAATAAGAAATTTGCCCCCACTCAACAATTGCACACTATGATAAAAATTTCAGAAAGAGGAAAAGAAATCACTTTGTCTCCCATACGTAAACTAGCTCCTTTAGCCGAAGCTGCGCAGCGCAAGGGAGTGCATGTTCATTTTTTAAACATCGGTCAACCCGATATCCCTACCCCTGAAATTGCATTGAACGCCGTAAAAAACGCTGACTTAAAAGTTTTAGAGTACAGTCATTCCGCAGGAAATTTGAGCTTTCGCACGAAATTGGTGGAATACTACAGCAAATTCAGCATTGGCTTAAGTACAGAAGACATCATCATTACCTCTGGTGGATCAGAAGCCATATTGATCGGTTTCTTGGTTTGCTTAAATCCGGGCGACGAAGTATTGGTTCCAGAACCCTTTTATGCCAACTACATCAGTTTTGCGAAAGCGGCCAGTGCTTCTATTAAGACGATACCCACTAAAATTGAAGACAATTTCGCTTTGCCTCCAATTTCAACATTTGAGAATTATATCACGGATAAAACCAAAGCCATAATGCTTTGCAATCCGGGAAATCCTACGGGAAAAATATATTCAAGAGAAGAACTCGAACAATTAAAAGAATTGGTAAAAAAGCACGACATGTTTCTTTTTGCCGATGAAGTGTACCGTGAATTTTGCTACGATCAAGCCACTCCATTTTCAGTAATGCAATTGGAGGGCGTTGACGACAACGTGATTTTAATAGATTCAATTTCAAAAAGATACAGCATGTGCGGCGCACGCATCGGCACATTGATTTCACGCAACAAATCGGTTATTGAAACAGCCCTTAAATTTGCACAGGCGCGTTTGAGTCCACCTACATACGGTCAAATTGCCGGCGAAGCAGCACTTGATGTAAAACAAGAATACTTCGACAATGTCAAAAGCGAATACATCAAACGAAGAGATTTACTGTGCGATGCTCTGTCAAAAATGCAAGGTGTTTTCTTTTCAAAGCCTGCAGGCGCTTTTTACATTATGGTAAAATTACCTGTTGATAGCGCTGATACCTTTTGCAAATGGCTGCTTACTGATTTCTCTTATGAAGGAGAAACAGTAATGCTTGCGCCAGGCAATGGCTTTTATTCGACAAAAGGAATGGGCGAGCAAGAAGTGCGAATGGCATATGTACTCAACCAAAGCGCGTTAACCAAAGCCATGAAATGTTTGCAAGTGGCATTATCACAATACCCAGGAAAAATAGCATAATTCAGCATGTACTTGAACTAGCGTACCCTTGATGAGCCAAGCAAAAATTCAAAACAATTGCTATTTTTTCTTTTGAAAAACTTGATTACAATATTTATTTGCAATTCTTAGCACGCTTATTGCTCATTTCACGTTATTAGCAATAATTTAATGAGAACAGTGATTTGAATCCGCAATGAAACACCTAACGATTATTCTTCTATGCACTATGCACCTTCTAACTTTCGGGCAGGGAGAAGACAATCAATGGTATTTTGGAGAAGGAGCAGCGCTCGACTTCAACAGTGGTAATCCCATCGCCAAATTATCGAGCGTGATGAACATTAGCGAAGATCAAGTAGAGGGAAGCGCTTCAATCGCCGACTGTAAAGGTCAACTTCTTTTTTACTCCAATGGAGAGCAAGTTTGGAACAGAAACAACCAACTCATGCTAAATGGCAGTGGCCTAAATGGGGACAAATACTCTACACAATCGGCGCTCATCGTTAAAAAACCCAATAGCAGCAACACCTATTACTTGTTTACAGCTTCTGACGAGCATGGCCTGCAGTACTCTACCGTGAATATGCTTCTAAACGGCGGCAAAGGCGATGTGATCGCAAAAAACACAGCCCTTAATCCAACAGGAACACAAAAATTAACGCTAACGCGACATGCCAACGGACAAGATGTTTGGGTGATTACCCATTACAACAACAGTGCTCGTTTTGATGCATTTTTAATAAATAGCAGTGGCGTATCAATTTCACCAGTGACTAGTTTATCAGGCCCAATGCACAATTCAGGGCATGGAGACATTAAAATTTCACCCGACGGAAGTAAGATTCTAACCTGCGTGCAGCGCATGGACTTGGTTTGTCTATCCAGCTTTAACACTGCAAATGGTAGCGTCAGCAATACCAGCGCCACCCTAAAATTTCCGCAGCCACATGGCGGAGAGTTTTCTGCAAATAGCCAAGTCGCTTATTTGAATGCACTTTGCTTTAGCGGTTTTTCGTGCACCAACGCAGGCATCTCGCAACTCAATTTATTGGCTGGAAGTACTAGTTTAATTTGGAGTACTTCCAAGGTTATTTCAAATAAAACATTTCTCGAAGGTTCCATGCGCCGCCACAGCAATGGCATCATCTATTGCACTGGTGACGATATGCAGTCATTGTCGGCCATCAAAAACCCAAACACATTGGGTCTAGGTTGCAATTTCACAAACAATGCAGTGAGTCTCGGCGGACGAACAACAAGTTGGGAATTGCCAAACAATGTGCTTTTAAGTCCGCCAATTGTTCCCGGAAGTATTGATTTTACAGCGACAGCAGGCATCTGTCCCCAAGATCCTTACAATTTCAACATTGTTAGCACACAGAACATCACCGCGGTTTCATGGAATTTTGGAGACCCTGGTTCAGGCGGAAACACGTTTTCTTCCTTACTGACGCCAACACATACTTTTTCAGCACCAGGCACTTTCACTATTTCCGTTTTTCTTACTATTGATGGTTGTTACAACACTTCACTTACTAAAACAATCACCGTTATCGCCAACCCAAAGGCAGTTGCAGGACCCGATCTAAATATCTGTAGCGGCAGTGCCGCCAGTATTGGAGCTGCTGCAGGGGCACCCTATTCCTACTTTTGGTCGCCCTCAATTGGTTTATCGAATGCCAACATTGCAAATCCAAAAATCACTAAAACGAATGCAGGCCCAGCAAACACCGTCAGCACCTACACCTTGACAACAAGCTACCAAACATGCATGTCATTAGATACAGTGGAAGTTACTATCAAAGCGCTCCCCACGGTTGACGCTGGCAACAACAGCTCACTTTGTTCAGGCGACAGTATTTCAATTGGCGCTGCAGCAAACAACGCCATTTTAACTTACACTTGGTCACCAACAGTCGGTCTCAGTTCAAGCTCAATTTCCAATCCAAAACTAAGCCTGAGCAACAACAGCACCGCAGTTTACAAATACGTTGTAAGTGTGCAAGGAAAAAATGCTTGCACTAACAAGGACTCTATTTTAATTACCCTACACCCTTTACCAAATGCAGGAAAAAGAAGCAACTACCTCTGTCCCGGTGGCAACCTACAACTAACAGCCGTCAATAATGGAACTTCGTACGCTTGGACACCCAATCAAAATATTTCTGATACTACGATATACAACCCAACTGTGTGGCCATTGAATCCACAGTTCTATTTTTTGAAAGTCACCGACGTTAACAGCTGTAGTAATTTCGACAGTGTTTTTGTAAACAGCACTGGAACTGTGCCCACCGATGCTGGAGCAGACAGCAGTATTTGCAAAGGTGACAGCATTAAAATTGGTGGAAATCCCAGTGCCCCAGTAGGAATCACGTATCAATGGCTGCCAACACAAGGACTGAGCAATTCGCATATTGCTAACCCAATGGCAAGTCCTTCAAATACCACTAAATACTACTTGCACACACAAAGTGACACCTGTGTTGGGCTTGATTCTATTGTCGTTCTAGTGCATCAACTCCCCACCGTTGACGCAGGTCAAGCTGCTGAAATTTGTTTTGGCGACAGCATTCAACTACACGCCAGCGGGGCCGAAAAATATCTATGGAGTCCAAACAACAATATCGACCGTACGGACAGCGCAGCGCCTAAGGTGTTTCCAAAAAAAACAGGTTTCTTTACTGTAAGTGGAATCGACCAGTTTTCTTGCATCAATAGAGACAGTGTGGAGATTAGTGTGAATCCGCTGCCTCCCGCCAATGCAGGATTAGACAGTGGATTGTGCATTAGAGATAGTATTCAATTGCATGCGACTGGAGGTACCCAATATTTATGGAGTCCTGCCCTCACTTTGTCATCCGCAACGATTGCCAATCCTTTCGCTTTTCCAAAACAAAACACCATCTATGCTTTAGTCGTAACCGATTCAAAGGGTTGTAAAAAAGCTGACAGCATTGCCATTTCAGTGCATCACTTGCCAGTCATTCAAACTTTAAGCAACACCTTAATCTGCGAAGGAAGCAGTATTCATATGTACGCAAGCGGTGGAGTAAAGTACCATTGGTGGCCAACTGAAAGCTTAAACGATAGCAACTCATCAAAACCCTGGGCACAACCATTAACGCCCACTACCTATTATGTTGCCGTTACAGATTCCTACCATTGTACCGACACAGCTTCATTTCAAATATCCCTTAATATTGTTCCTAAAGCTGAATTCACAGTAATTAAACAAACACCAGGTTGCGAAGGCTATCGCAGTGAATTCACAAACACTTCAATAAATGCCGATAGCCAATTGTGGATCTATGGCGACGGAGGCAGCTCAACTGAAAAAACGCCTCAACACACCTACCCCTTCGGCAAAAATGTGGTCACGCAACTCATCGTCACCAACAACGGTTTGTGCAGTGACACCATGTCAATTCCCCTAAACATCAAAGACATTGCAGACGCCGTGAACATCTCCAATGGAAATGTTTTAACACTTAATAACGATGGACTAAACGAATGTTTTACTGTATCGGTAAAAGACGAATTTGAAAAGTGTGTTGCGGTTAAAATTTACGACCGATGGGGAGTACTGATGTACAAAAGCAATACCTACGGTGAATGCTGGGATGGCAAAAACAGCAGCACTCAACAACTGGTGGCAAATGGCACTTATTACTACATCATATCCATTAACGATTACAGTAAAACTGGATACATCACGATTTTCGGTGCACAGTAAATTCTTTTCAAAGCCTAAGGCATTTTATTATATTTGACGCTGATAAAATCAATAATCAGCGCCCTAATGGCCACAAAACTGTTTCGCTTTTTAATTTTCCTTTTACTGCCCATCGCTGCGCAAGCACAAACAGGTACGCTGAAGGGAACCGTGAAAGACGAAGCAGAAAATCCTTTGGCCTACGCCACTATCACAGTTCAAAAAAACGGAGAAAGTGTGTCCATTACACAGAGCAATGAAAAAGGCGAATACACTATCAAGCCCTTGAATCCAGGAAACTACGATGTATTGACCACCTACCTTGGACTGCAAAGTGAAAGCACCGAAGGACTTCAAATCATGATCGAAAAAATCTCATTTTTAGATGTCGTGCTGAAAAAAGTGGTCACCATTGATGCGATCGTCATAAAAAAATATAAAGTACCGCTCATTGATCCCGACTTTAAATCGGGCAGCACCAAAACTGCCGAAGACATTATTAAATCACCACTCAATAATGTGGCAGCAATAGCTTCTACTACTGCAGGTGTTTACATGGAAGACAACGGAAGCAACGACCTCAACATACGAGGTTCACGTGCCAACGGAACCCTATATTTTATTGATGGGATTAAGTTGCGTGGCGCCATTGACCTGCCCAAATTAGGCCTGGAGCAAATTACAGTGATCACCGGTGGATTTCCTGCGCGCTACGGCGACGCCACAGGAGGATTGGTTTTGGTAACCACCAAAGGACCAACGCGCAAACACGAGCACGGAATCAACTTCGAGAGCTCTAAATTTTTAGATGGATACAACAACAGCACGGCTGAATTCTTTTTTTTAGGCCCGCTTTACAAATCAAAAAAAACACCCTTGTTTATTGGTTATTCCTTACTCGGACAAGGCTACTACATGCAAGACCAAGACCCATCGGCAGTTGGTGTTTGGACTGTGAAAGATGATGTTTTTGCCTCTTTGCAACAAAATCCTTTGGCGCCATCACCCGCCGGACAAGGCACCATTCGTCGCGCCGAATTACTTACTGCCAAAGACTTGCAGTGGAACAAGGCACACCCCAACAGTGCTTCAAAAGGCTTTGTAGTGAACACGAAACTTGAAATAAAACCCAGCAAAAGACTGACCTTTACAATTGGAGGATATGCAAACTATACCAACAACCACACTACCGAACAACGATACTCACTGCTCAACTACGAAAACAATGCAATGAATACCAGTTTCAATTGGAGAGTTTACGCGCGCATGACCCAAAAAATAGGCGTTCAAGACGAAGACTTGGCGCCAGATGATAAAAAACCGAAAATCAAAAACGTTTACTACACCTTGCAAATGGATTACGACCAATTGCAAAGCACTTCTGAAGACGACAGTCATGGTAAAAATATTTTTGATTACGGTTATATTGGCCAGTTCAAAACCACCAAAGAAAAAACCTATGCTTTTGACTCCACTGGAGCAAATGGCGCGAAAAACTACTTGCAGGGATGGACAGACAAGCGCTTTGAGCTACTAAACACTGGCAACAACGCCACAGCATCAAGATACACGCAACAGTACTACGAATTTTACAAAGACTTTGTCGTTGGCAATTACGAGAACTATGCCCAAGTGCAAAAAGGCGGCGCTCTGCTCAACGGAGACCGACCGCAACATGTGTACGACATTTGGTTCAACACCGGACGACAATCCAATGGCTATTCCAAATCACAAGACGACCAATTTCGATTTACTGGAAGTATTTTCGCCGACATTCAACACCACGAAGTCAACGTGGGATTTGAATACGAACAGCGCATTGAGCGCTACTATTCCATTTCACCAATGGGACTTTGGACGCTTGCCCGCCAATTGGCCAACGCCAAAAACAGCGAACTCGACAAAAACCATCCCATCATTGCTGGCGACACCGTAAACTACAACCGTCTTTATGTCCCCACCGTTGATGCCTACAACGGAAAAGTGATCAATGGTTTTTTTGAAAATGTACGCAGTGCAACAGGCGCTTCAGTGACCGATTTTATAGATACTGATCAACTTACACCGACAGATTTATCATTGAGCATGTTCAACGCTGGGGAACTTCTGCAAACTGGAAACAATAGTCTATACAGCACCATCGGGTACGACTATCTTGGAAATACATTAAGCAACAACACTTCCATCGGAAACTTCTTCAACCAACGCGACAACAACAATGCTTTACTGCGCAACATGCCAGGTTTTCAACCTGTGTATATGGCGGGTTACATACAAGATAAATTTACTTTTGGAGACATTATTTTCAACGTCGGATTACGCATTGAGCGCTACGACGCCAATCAAATGGTGCCAAAAGACTTATACTCACTTTATCCCATTAAATCAGCAAAAGAAGCACGCAGCGAGGGCATAATTATTCCCAACAGCGTGGGCGACAATTATAAAGTATACATTGCCGACCAGAATGCTGCCGTAAAAACAGCAACAGGTTTTCGCGATGAAAACAACAAATGGTACAATGCCCAAGGAACGGCTGTAAATGATCCGGCAGTGATTGCATCGTCAACAGCTACTGGAACAATTACTCCTTACCTCGTCAATCCGAAATCGAATGTGAAATCCAGCGATTTCGATTTCGCTGGATCTTTCCAAAAATACGAAGCACAATTTGCAGTGTTACCGCGTATCTCATTGTCCTTCCCCATTTCCACAGAAGCAATGTTTTATGCACATTACGATATTTTAGCGCAGAGACCTGTAGATGGAGCGTCGATCAACAATCCACTCAATTACCTTTTTATGGAAAATTCGGTTGGAGGCTTGGTGAACAACCCGAATTTAAAACTGCAAAAAACCACCGATTACGAATTGGGATTTGTTCAAACCCTCTCCAAATTATCAGCCATCAATATATCGGCTTTTTACCGTGAAATTAAAGATATGGTGCAACTCACTGCCATCAGATATGCCTATCCCGTGAACTACATGACTTTTCAAAATCAGGATTTTGGAACCGTAAAAGGGTTGTCGGTGAGCTACGATCTGCGTCGAATCAACAACATAAAAATGGGCGCCAATTACACCTTGCAGTTTGCTGAAGGAACAGGAAGCTCCATCTTCAGTAGTCTGAATATCTTGAACTCGGGATCTCCCAATTTGCGAACGATACTTCCATTAGATTTTGACCGCCGACACAATATCAACGTGGAAGTAGATTACCGCTACGGGCGTGGAAAAACATATGAAGGTCCATCATGGGGTCGAAAAATACTTGCTGGTTTTGGCGTCAATTTCTTGCTGCGCACTGGATCAGGAACCCCATATTCGCGCCAGTCCAATATCACAGAAGACCTTGCACTTTCAAAAAGCCAGGGCAGAACGCTGAGCGGACAAATTAATGGCTCCAGCTTAGCGTGGACCTTTAGAATTGATACCCGCGTTGATAAAAATGTGGTCATTAAATTGGGGAATGATGAAGACAAGAAAAAAATCACGGTACTCAACATCTATTTATCGGTGAACAATTTACTCGACACCCGAAACGTAGTCAATGTATACCATTACACGGGAAATCCCAATGACGATGGTTTTTTGACCGCGGCCGTTTCTCAGCAAGAAATCAATGCCAAAACAAACCCACAATCCTTTATCGATTTGTATGCGATTGCAGTAAACAGTCCATTCAACTACAGTTTACCGCGCATTATCAAATTGGGGGCGATATATAATTTTTAACATGAAGCACAGCAGCATTACATATCTCTTTTTGATTTTGGCTTTAGCGCTGAGCACTCCTTCGTGGGCAAGAGAAAGCGTAGGCATCACCACCCCCAACTTACCTGCTGCGAGCGAATATCGAGCTGCCGACTGCGATCCCGCAACCAGTGAAATTGACCTAAGCTTAAACAACGTGCGCGCCCGTATATTGGGTGGAGGCGACATGTGGTGGGACCTCAACAAAACAGCACAGTATGAAATTCCAAAAAACGGCGGCGTAAGCTCCCTATTTGCCGGTGCACTTTGGATTGGTGGAACGGATCAAAATGGCAATTTAAAAGTGGCGGCAATGACCTATCGCCAAGCGGGAAATGATTTTTGGCCTGGCCCAGTAAGCAAAACAACGGGGAGTACCGACAGATCAACTTGCCTGCTATACGACAAACACTATCAAGTCAAAAGAAAAGAAGTAGAAGACTTCGCTGCAGCTTATGCTGCTGGCCTCAATCCAAACATTCCTGAATCCGTTTTGAACTGGCCTGCGCACGGCAGCACAGCTCTAGGACAAGATTATTTTTTAGCACCTTTTCACGATGCCGATGGTGACAATATTTACAATCCTGCAAAAGGAGACTATCCCAACTATGACCTCAGCGGACAATCAGGTTGCGACGGCAGTTACCTTTACGGTGACGAAACCATTTGGTGGATTTTCAACGACGTAGGCAGCATTCATACTGAAACGGGCGGGCAGTCCATCGGTTTACAGGTGAAAGCGCAAGCATTTGCATTCAGCACCAACGATGAAATCAACAACATGACTTTCTACAATTATGAAATTGAAAACAAGTCGAGTTTTTCAATGAAAAACACGTATTTCGGACAATGGGTAGATCCTGATTTAGGCGGACCGCATGATGACTACATTGGTTGTGATGTTTCACGCGGATTGGGTTACTGCTACAACGCTGATGACAATGACGCTGCTGACCAAGGTAGCGCAGGATACGGGCAAACACCTCCAGCCATCGGTATCGATTTTTTTCAAGGACCAAAGGCCGATGACTTCGATGGCATAGACAACGACAGAGATGGCGCTATTGACGAAGCCGGAGAATTGATCATCATGTCAAATTACATGTACTACCGCAATGACATGACCGACATGGGCAATCCACAAAACGCCACCCATTTTTACAGCTATTTAAAAAATGTTTGGAAAGACGGCACACACCTCCAATACAAAGGCAATGGCTGGCCATCAGGCGGAAATACGAATGGCGTCAACACCAATTTTGCCTTTCCCGACAACAGCGATGCCACTCAATTTGGTGCTTATGGCGCTTGGTCACAAATCACTGAAAACGATATTCCCGCAGACTTACGTTTCATTCATTCAGCAGGGCCATTTACACTTCAGTCAGGGCAAGTCAATAAAATCACCGTGGGTGCAGTGTGGGCACGCGCGCAGCAAGGCGCATCAGCATGGGCTTCTGTTGAAAAAGTAAAGGAGGCTGACGACAAGGCACAAGCGCTTTTCGACAATTGTTTTAAAGTGTTGAATGGGCCAGATGCCCCCGAATTAAACATTCAAGAAATGGAGAACAGCCTGATTCTCTCCCTGGAAAATAAGGTGTCTTCCAATAATTACCTTGAAAAATACACCGAATTCGATCCTTTGATCGATGCTTCAGGCACCAAAAATTACGACTCACTGTACCGCTTTCAGGGCTACCAAATTTACCAATTGCAGAGCGCTTCGGTTTCTGCCTCTGAACTGAACGACCCTTCGAAAGCACGCCTTGCAGCGCAATCCGATCTTGCCGACGGGGTTTCACAAATCATCAACTACAACCAAGACGAAGCCCTTGGCGCACTTGTTCCGATTGAAATGGCAAAGGGCAACGACAAAGGAATTGTGCACAGTTTTAAAATTGAAAAAGACTTGTTCGCAAGTGGCGACGACAGACTTGTAAACCACAAACAATACTATTATATGGCAGTTGCCTATGGGTACAATGAATTTAAAAAATTCACTTTTAGTGACCCTACCTCTTTTGATGGACAGAAAAAACCTTACAAAGCTGGCCGCCGAAATGTAAAAGTATACCAAGCCATGCCACACAATCCAATGCCCGAACTCGGCGGAACGCAAGTCAATGGAAGCTATGGCATGCAACCAAAACTCACGCGCACACAGGGAAAAGGTCACGGCAAAGAATTTATTAATCTATCCGCAGAAACCATCGCTGAAATTTTAACAAACAACAGTGCAGCAACCATCACCTATGCCAACGATGGCGCTCCTGTCAATATCAAAGTTATTGATCCATTGATGGTGCCTGATGGGAATTTCACTTTTAAAATCCTCGACACCATCACTCCCAATGATCTCAAAGACGCTTATTGGATGCTCATTTACAACGAAAAAAAAGACACCGTGTATGCCGAGAAAACAATCGCGGCAGCGAACGAGCAAATCATCAAGAAATGGGGTTTGTCGATTACCGCTCTTCAAAGTTATGGACCTGGTGACACAAAAGCCCTCAACAATGGATATGTTGGAGCGGCAATGTCTTTTGGGAAAGATGGAAAAGGTATTACCTGGCTGAGCGGAGTCAAAGATTTGGACGGCGCTTTAAACTTTCAAGACTGGATCAAATCAGGAGCGGGCGACAATGATGAAAGTCCGGGAACCAACAAAAGCAATAAGATTGACTTGAACCAGGATTACGAAAAAATACTCGACGGCATCATCGCGCCCTACCGCTTGTCATCGCATGACAAATGCGGACCAGCTTGGAACTGGACGATATCACTCACACAAAACCGCATCAGCAGCTTGATGTCGGTGGATATTGTCATTACTTCTGACACCTCAAAATGGACCCGCTGTCCGGTGCTGGAGATGTGCGACAGTTCAGGAATCAGCGAAGGAGGAGCTGGCAAACTCGATTTGCGACAATCTGCTTCGGTGGACAAAAAAGGCAATGCCGACAACTCAGGAACCATTGGCATGGGCTGGTTTCCTGGCTACGCGATCAATATTGAAAATGGCCATCGCCTAAACATGGCATTTGGTGAAAACTCAAGTCTGATTAGCAATCACGGCAGAGACATGAAATGGAATCCGACGAGCAACGATTTTAACACCAAAATTGACACGTTCAAAATTACCGATGTTCTTTTTGGCGGCATGCATTCGATCTTTGTTTTTCAAGACGGTAAAGATGTTCCATTGTATGACAAAGGAGAATTTGTGCGCACCAAACTAATGGCCAACAACATCAATGAAAAAACCAAAGCAATTAAAGACATTGAATGGGTTTTCGCTTACCCACTGGCCAATGAGGTATTTGGCTATATTCCTTCTGACGTAACGATTCAACTGCGCGTTGCGAAACCTTATACTTCTTTTGGAAACACTGAACCTTTGCCCGAATTTACTTTCAATACCGCCGACATCAAAGCCGTTACAAGTGATGCCAATGCCGCGAAATTCGCACTGAATAAAATCAATATTGTACCCAATCCCTACTACGGTTACTCTGCGTATGAGCAGCGACAACTCGATAGAATAGTGAAAATTGTAAACCTTCCCGACAAATGTAAAATTCGAATTTTCGCACTCAATGGCACCATCGTTAAAACCATTCACAAAGACGATAAAAGCACCACAAACGTAGAATGGAATTTGGACAACGATTCCGGTATCCCTATTGCCTCTGGACTGTACATAGTGCATGTGGAAGTGGAAGGTGTTGGTGAAAAAATATTGAAATGGTTCGGCGTAATGAGACAAACCGACTTGAGTACTTTTTAATGAAGACACTGTATTACATAGGATTCTTTTTATTGCTAAGCACCGCAGCACATGCAGGCAATGGTTCGCGTGCGGGTGAAGCTGGCGCAACACAACTACTCATCAACCCTTACGCCCGTTCATCGGCCCTTGCCAATGCGAACACTTCATCTGTGGAAGGATTGGAATCGCAATTCATAAATATTGCAGGGCTCACCAAAACAAAGGGAACAGAACTTATTTTTTGCAGAACCAGCTGGCTTACTGGAACTGACATTAACATCAACACCTTTGGCTTCAGTCAAAAATTAGGGGAGAAAAACTTTCTCTCCTTCGGCATCATGTCATTCAGCATGGGCAACATTCAAATCACAACAGTGGATTTGCCAGAAGGTGGCATTGGCACATACAGTCCGCAATTCGTAAATGTAGGAGGATCGTACGCTCGGCAATTCACAAATAGCATTTCGGGCGGAGTCACCTTACGCGTTATCTCTGAAGCCGTTGCCAACATACAGGGGATTGGCGTTGCCATTGATGCAGGCATACAATACCTTACTGGAAAGAAAAAACACATTGGTTTCGGCATTGCTTTGAAAAATGTGGGGCCAAAAATGAGTTATGGTGGAGATGGCCTCTCTGTAAAAGCAATGTTCAGTGCCGACCGTCAATTGGTTTCACTAGAGTCACGCTCGCAAGCCTTTGAACTTCCTCTCTTAATGAATATTGGTGCGCACTACCGTTTTGACATCGCCACGCACCATCAATTGCTGGCGCAGGCGACCTTCGTTTCCAATGCCTTTATGAAAGATCAATATTGTTTGGGCTTAGAATATCGATTCAAAAAGTATTTAATGCTGCGCACCGGCTTTGCCTACGAAGAAGGCATTTTCAATATCAACACCAGATCTACAGCATTAACAGGACCCACAGCTGGATTCTCTATTGAAATTCCCTACAAAGAAAAAACAGTTTTCGCCTTTGATTACGCGTATCGCGATACGAGTCCTTTTTCCGGAACACACAGCTTTGGCGCTAGAATTAGTTTTTGATTTCAATCACTTGTTTCCTTTTTAGCTTTCAAATTATTTTTGTAATTTTGGTTTCTTGGAACAGGATCCCTCGCAATTGGGATTCTTTTTATTTTTACATCGTTTTAAAAGCACCATTATGTCGGACATGATTTATTTTACTGAGGAAGGGTTGAAAAAACTAAAGGATGAATTGCACCATCTGAAAACATCGGAACGTAAAAAATTATCACAGCAAATCGCAGAAGCAAGAGACAAGGGCGACCTATCTGAAAATGCAGAATACGACGCTGCGAAAGAAGCACAGGGATTGTTGGAAGTCAAAATCAACAAACTTGAAAGCGATCTTGGCAACGCAAGACTTATTGATGAATCAAAAATTGACACTTCAAAGGTTTTTATATTGTCAACAGTAACCATCCGCAACACCAAAACAAAAGCGGAAATGCAATATACGATTGTAGCTGAAAACGAAGCCGATTTTAAATCCGGCAAAATCTCCGTTAATTCGCCAATTGGCAAAGGTCTTTTGGGAAAAAAGGTGAAAGACAAAACAA
This sequence comes from Flavobacteriales bacterium, assembly GCA_947444925.1. Taxonomy (GTDB): domain Bacteria; phylum Bacteroidota; class Bacteroidia; order Flavobacteriales_C; genus JAHEZL01. The sequence continues at coordinate 62,900 of CANFBW010000005.1, forward strand.
CCATCAAAGTACCTACAGGCGAGATGGAGTTTGAAATTGTAAAAATCAATCGTTAGTTGACACCTTCTATTTTCACAAGAATTATTCAAGGTGAAATCCCCTGCTATAAAATTACAGAAGACGAAGATTTCATAGCCTTTCTTGATGTGAATCCCTTGCAACAGGGACATACTTTGGTGGTGCCGAAAAAGCAAATAGATTACATCTACGACTTAGATGATGCGCTATTGACAGACTTACATCTATTTGCAAAAAAAATAGCCAAAGCCATTGAACAGTGTGTGCCTTGCAAGAGAATTGGAATTGCCGTGATAGGATTAGAAGTTCCGCATGCACATATTCATCTTGTTCCGATTAACGATGTGGGCGATTTGAACTTTTCGAATCAAAGGATACAAATGACTAAAGATGAATTCAGTGCTCTCGCACTTAACATTCGTTCTGCGTTATAAAATTCCATCGTCGGCAAAACTGACATAATTTCCACCGCAAAAAATAAGATGATCCAACAAAGTGATATCCATCAACTTTGCCGCATCCTTCAGTCTGTGCGTCAATTCAATATCTTGTTTGCTCGGCACAGTATTTCCTGAAGGATGATTGTGCGCAACTACAATAGCTGATGCGCTGTAATCCAATGCCGTCTTTAGAATCACTTTAATATCAGCCACCACACCTGATACACCACCAATGGCAATTCGGTGCTTTTTGATCACACGATTGGCAGTATTGAGCAACAATAACCAAAATTCTTCCACTGGCAATTCTGCAAAATCTTTTTTCATCAATTTAAAAATATCTGCACTGCAGGATATCTGCACGATGTCGCCCAACTCAGTATTATTGATTCGCGATGCTATTTCGAGCACTGCCAAAATATTTACTGCCTTCGCTGGCCCCACACCTTTGAAACGCAGCAAATCATTGTATGTCACCATCGACAGTGAAGAAAGGTTGTTATTGGCCGCAGCCATAATTCTCTGAGCAAGAGAGAGTGCGCTTTCGTTGTTACTACCAGATCCTAAAACAATGGCCAACAACTCCGCATCCGATAGACTCTTTCGGCCTGTTTGTAGTAATTTTTCTCGCGGACGGTCTTGCTCCGACCAATCTTTGATCGTGTTTCTGGCAATATAATCTTGAGGCAACATGTATAAAATAATTAGGCCCTCCCGAAGAATCGAGAGGGCCTAATTTACTAATTTTTTTTTGACTAAAGCGCTGCCGCTTTCTTCATCAATTGCGATTTCAAGTTCGCAGCTTTATTTTTAGAAATGATATTTCTCTTAGCGAGTTTATCAATCATACTGATCACTTTTGGAGTTCCTTCAGTGATTTCAGTTTTATCAGAAGTTTCTCTCACCTTTTTCAACGCATTACGCGTCGTTTTGTGGTAATACTTGTTGCGTTCACGTTTGGCCTCGTTAGACCTGATTCTTTTTTTCGACGATGCGTGGTTTGCCATAATTTCTAAATCAAAAATTTCTTATTCTCTTCTCTTATTTCACCTTAACCAAAGTTAAAGTGAAATTATTGTAGCCCGTAGGGGAATCGAACCCCTGTTAACAGAATGAAAATCTGCCGTCCTAACCCCTAGACGAACGGGCCATAAAGTTCCCTTGTTTTAAAAAGGGAGAGCAAAGGTACACTAATTTTTAGATCCACAAAATATCAAACCTAGTTTTTTTCTGAAAAATGTAGATTTATTTCCAAAATCAAAGTTCATCCCCTTCGCTATTGAATTTAAAACCCAGCCGCTTTCCTGTTGAAACGTTCATGTTCTGGCTAGCCTCCTGCATTTCGTTGACGCGAACCATACTGATTTCAGAAAATGGCGGCGTCAGCAAATCGAAACCAACGCAATACAAAATAATGGACTCCACAACCGCTATCGCGTTTTCTTTGTTGAATTCCAATGCTGAAAAATCATTGTACAAGTAACCCAGCTGTCGCTTTCCCTCCACAAAAAAATGATTGTCCTTATTAATGAAAATTCGCGCAATCAAATAACCCAAATCATTGATTCTATTGTATTTAAATGAATCAGAAAGGAAATTGTAAACGTTTATTATTCCGCAATAAGCACGAGATACATCGTCAGAAATGTAAGAGGTCTTGTAAATGGGATTGCTTCTATCGAAGTCGAAAATATTGGTATGCATCATAAATACAATAGTGTCACCCGCAATTTTCACTCTAACCTCAAACTCTCCATGTTTTTTCATATCCAAGAACACTCCTTTGTCAGGCTGATGAAATCTCTTGTGCAAGTCACTGTATATCTCTTTTAAACCATCATTAAGCGCCACAAATGAATGCAGGGTGTTGCTATATACCTTTTGCTTTAAAAAAGCTTTCTCTTCAATTAAATGGTATATTCTTGAACGGGGACTTAGATTTGTCATTTCGGTTTTTAAGATAGAACGCTAATAATTGCACTAATTGTTGGGTTAAAAAAAAAGACCGCCTAAAGTAGGCAGTCTTTTCAATGAACCATAATATGTATTATGCTACTTTTTCCATTTTATCCAACACATCCATTACCTCTTTAACGGCAACAGCTGAATCTTCTAACAATTTCTTTTCGTCAGCAGTCAATTGCAATTCAATGATTTTTTCAATTCCATTTTTACCCAAGATTACCGGAACACCCAAGAAGATATTCTTCAAGCCATATTCACCTTCTAACCAGGCGCAAACCGGGAAAACTCTTTTTTGATCTCTTACAATTGCCTCTACCATTTGAGCAGCGGCAGCACCTGGAGCATACCAAGCAGAAGTACCCATTAAGTTAACCAACTCACCTCCACCTTTCTTTGTTCTGTCAACGATCGCGTCCAATTTATCTTTAGCAACCAATTCTGTTACAGGAATACCTCCAACTGTTGTGTATCTAGGAAGTGGCACCATTGTATCGCCATGACCACCCATCAATATCGCTTGAATATCTTTAGGCGAAACATTAAGCTCTGTTGCTAAAAATGCTTTGTATCTAGCAGTATCTAAAATACCAGCCATACCCATCACTCTTGTTTTAGGCGCTTTTGACGCCAAGAAAGCACAGTAAGTCATCACGTCTAAAGGATTAGACACAACGATAATGATAGCATTTGGAGAATATTTGATGATGTTTTCAGTTACCGATTTAACGATTCCCGCATTTGTAGCGATCAAGTCATCACGAGTCATACCCGGTTTTCTAGGCAAACCCGACGTAATAACTACTACTTCTGAATTTGCTGTTTTAGAATAATCATTTGTTGAACCGGTGATTTTTGAATCATACATGTTTATTGGCGCAGTTTGCCACATATCCAATGATTTCCCTTCAGCAGTTCCTTCTTTAATATCCAAAAGCACCACTTCATTGGCCAATTCTTTGTGTGCGATAACATTGGCACAAGTTGCGCCTACATTTCCTGCACCTACTACAGTAATTTTCATATCTCTAAATTTAAATTGTTATTGTTTCAACGTAGATAACAAACGTACGTGATTTTTTACAAAATCGGCAAAACATTAGGGAAAAAAGTGAATTTCCTACAAATTACGCTTCTACAGCGTAGCAAAAACAAGTGCTCCTAACACACAAATACCTAAAAGCAAAAAGGCATGCTGGTGAGCATGCCCTTCTGAATGACTATTGCAAAAAAATCAATGCATCACGCATCAATATTAGCATACTTGGCGTTGGCCTCAATAAACTCTCTTCTAGGAGGAACTTCATCGCCCATCAACATGGCGAAGGTACGATCGGCCTCTACTGCGTTTTCAATAGTGATTTGACGCAAGGTTCTATTTTCCGGTTTCATTGTAGTTTCCCACAACTGATCCGCATTCATCTCTCCCAAACCTTTGTAACGTTGAATATTCACTCCACTTTCCTTTCCACCACCTGTTAATTCTTTAACAATCTCTTCGCGTTGCGCTTCATTCCAACAGTATCTTTCTGTTTTACCTTTCTTCACCAAATAAAGCGGAGGAGTAGCAATATATATGTATCCCTGCTCAATCATTTCTTTCATATAGCGAAAGAAAAAAGTAAGAATTAGGGTTGCAATGTGAGAACCATCGACGTCGGCATCACACATGATGACTACTTTATGGTATCTTAATTTCACAAGGTTCAAAGCTTTCGAATCCTCTTCGGTACCCACAGTAACACCTAAAGCGGTATAAACGTTTTTGATCTCTTCGTTTTCAAAAATCTTGTGCTGCATGGCTTTCTCTACGTTGAGAATTTTACCCCTCAAAGGCAAAATCGCTTGAAAACGACGGTCTCTGCCTGATTTCGCTGTGCCACCTGCTGAATCCCCTTCGACTAAGTAGATTTCACATTTTGATGGATCTTTTTCAGAACAGTCTGACAGTTTACCAGGCAAACCACCTCCCGACAAAACGCTCTTGCGCTGCACCATTTCGCGGGCTTTGTTCGCCGCAACACGTGCTTGCGCAGCCAATATCACTTTGCTTACAATGATCGAAGCCTCATTTGGATGTTCTTCCAAGTAGTTGGCCAACATCTCACTTACAGCCTGATCCACTGGACCCGCAACTTCCTTGTTGCCTAATTTTGTTTTCGTTTGCCCCTCAAACTGAGGCTCTTGCACTTTAACTGAAATCACAGCGATCAATCCCTCACGAAAGTCATCACCACTGATTTCAAATTTCAATTTAGAAAGCAAGCCAGATTTATCAGCATAAGTCTTCAATGTTCTTGTTAAACCTCTTCTGAAGCCCGCCAAATGCGTTCCTCCTTCGTGGGTGTTGATATTGTTCACATACGAATGAATGTTCTCTGTATAAGAGGTATTGTATTGCATGGCAACTTCTACAGGAATACCGTTTCTTTCGCCCTCAAAATAAATCACATCTTGAATCAATTTCTCTCTGGCTGCATCCAAGTACTCAATGAACTCTGGCAAACCTCTTTCAGAATAAAATACATCTGTGCGCAATTCTCCTTTTTCATCTTTTTCTTCCTCTCTTGCATCCAACAAAGTGATTTTGATGCCTTTGTTCAAATACGCCAATTCGCGCATTCTCGTAGCGATGATGTCGTATGAATATACCGTCTCGGTAAAAATAGTCGCATCGGGCAAAAAAGTTACCTCGGTACCAGTATTCGTGGCTTCACCCACTACTTTCACATCGTATTTTGGTTTTCCACAAGAATATTCTTGTTGAAATACTTTGCCTTCTCTAAATACACGCACTTTCAAATCAATAGAAAGAGCATTCACACAAGAAACACCTACACCATGCAAACCTCCAGAAACCTTGTAGGAATCTTTATCAAATTTACCACCAGCATGCAAAACAGTCATTACCACTTCGAGAGCTGATTTATTTTCTTTCGTATGGTGCGCTGTTGGAATACCTCTTCCGTTATCTACTACCGTAATTGAGTTGTTTGGATTAATGGTAACATGAATGTCATTACAATGACCCGCCAACGCCTCATCAATAGAGTTGTCAACAACTTCATATACCAAATGATGAAATCCCTTCACCCCTGTGTCACCAATATACATGGCAGGTCTTTTTCTAACCGCCTCTAAGCCTTCTAATACCTGGATACTATCCGCTGAATATGAATTGTCTGCTGTACTCATCTAACAAGATTTATTTTAGTGCTGCGAATATACCACATTTGAATGGCTAAATCACGTGAAATTACTGCATATTCAAAGGATTTTTCAACAAAGAATTAACATCCTGCCAGACACCCTCTTTTCACCTTGCCAAGAGCCTCATTTTCAGCCCTTGAATTTCAAAATAAGCACCAACGAAATTGCCTTGTATAGTTTTTAATTACTTTTGCCCCTCACCACACGCAATGAATTTCCAAAAAGCAAATAAAATAGTCAAAGCTAGCCTAAGAACAACTCTAACTGCAATCGCCATTCTTTTGGTATTAGAAGGAGTATGCCGAATAGGCACCTATTTGTATTATGCGCCACACGGCACATCTTTTGCCAAACAAACACTGGGAATGTGGCGCAGCGACTCAATTTTACTATGGGACAACCAACCCGGATATCTTTTTCAAGACCAAAGCGCATCCTTCAATGAAGAAGGATGCCGAGTCAACACAGACGACATTAAAATGCCTTTAAAACAAAAAGGCGAATTGTGGGTTCTGTTGTCAGGAGGATCTGCAATGCTTGGAACTGGCGCCAGTAAAGACGGAGATTACTTCATCCTATCTGAAATGAAAGACCACCAAAAGACTACAGCGATTGATGGTTATCTTGAAAAAAAACTCAATGCCAGCAGCAAAGTGCAATTCAAAGTTTTCAACGCCGCTGTATCCGGTCACGCCACATGGCAGTCTTTTGAAAAAGCAAAAAAAATGCTAAAAAAACACCACTTTGATTGGGTCATTTCAATGAATGGACAGAACGACCCCAGCCACATCGCAGAAGGTAAGAATTGCCATTCGATCATGAAGGAATACTGGCATAATTTAGTGCAAGCAAAACACCCCTTTGCCACTCAATTTACTTGGATGCAGCGCTCAGCGCTTATCTATTGCGTTTTGCGTTCCAAGTACAATATAAGCGTTGTTTTGCAAGAGAAGCCTAATCGAGAAACAGTGGTCGCAACACTAAAAAACAAACAAAACCAACTGCTTTACCTTAGCGACACCATAACAAGCGCAATAGCCGTAAATAGTTTTCGAAAATCAATAATGGACGAATACAATTTTTTAGAGCACCGAAAAACAAAACACCTGCACTTTATTCAACCGCATTTATCACTCAGAAACCCAACTCACTTAGACAGCACAGAACGATTGATTTACCAATACTACTGCGGTCTTAGAAAAGACACTATGAATACCTTTATGAAGGAATTGCATCAAATAAAATGGCCACAAAAAAACATCATCTCTTTGTCTGAAATGCACCAACTACCTTTTTGGGTGTTTACAGATTATTGCCACTTAACGAATAAAGCCAATGAATACATAGCAGATAAAATAGCTGCATTAATATTGGAAAACGAGCAAAATCAACGCAAATAAAACACAAGTAGTTTTTTAAGCGAAGCCTAAAACCCATCCTTGCAACACATTAACACCCTAGATATTCAAAGCGAAAAACTAGAATGCGTAGCTAAATCCACCCAAAAAGTTAATGCCATAACTTGAATACTGATTCCATCGGCGGTACTGTTTATTCAACAGATTGTTCACATTAAGAAAAGCCGACAGACGCTTGTTGTATTTGTATTCCAAACCAAAATTCACATCCACAATACCAGGCAATTTAATCACAGAATAGGCACCATTCTCGTACAATCCACGGGCATATTGATCCCCTAAATAATACACATCCACTTTTGCGAAAACCAAATCTTGAAAATTATATTTGCCAGAGAAACCCAACTCCAATGCAGGTAATTGCCAAGCTTTCGCTTCGTTGTAGGTGGTGTAGCTTCTGTAATCACCCTTAATTGCCAACTGCACTTTTTTCATCTCCCAAGTCAATTGCCCAAAAAATCGCAGCATCATTACATTGTCAGTTACGACTGTAAACAAACGATTTCCAAATGAATTGTTGTCATTGATGTACAGCGGCAAATTTTTGATTTTATCAAATTCAAATCCTGCATTAAAACTGATTTTCGAGCTGATATTACCGCGCAAACCCACAAAGGTATTATTGAGGTGACTGCTGTTCGTCAGAGCAGCAGATGTTCCAAAAAACGGATTCGTTTCAATGTGCTTTAAATAATCATAGCGCTCAAAGAAGCCCCTGTATTTTGCATATGCCACAAATACATCCTTAATTAAGGTATACTCACCTTCAGCAAAGGGATAGATGTGCGCTCCACTAGTATCTTCACCTAAAAAATAAGTATTGAATCCAAGCTTTGCCGTGTAGCGACCTCCTTTAAACAAAACACCTGGACTGACTTGCACCAATATTGATGAATGCGACCCTTTGTTGTTTGAATACGTGAACCAGTCTACAGCAGCGTCAATATTGCCCTTGTAATCAGCTATTGTGGGACGAACATTTGCCTTCAACGCAATGCGATTTTCTTGCATATTGAACGCATCAAATATATTGTAGTAATCCAAGGTTACTTTATGATGTAAATCTGATTCCTTTCGATACGTGCTTTGCGCCCCCACCTGCAAGTGACCTATGGCAAAAAATTGCTTCAGCAAGTCTGGATTAATGTCCTGTAAATTGAAATCAGCACCGTAGTAGCGACGCGTGTTGTAATTGTAGCTAAAATCACCAAATAAGGTATGCGTTTTCAAAAAGCGTTTGCCCGAAAATTCCACTCCTGTCTCAGTAATTCGCGCAGGACTAAGTGCTGTGGTCTTTAAGTCAGATGCAAAATGTCGCGCATTCACTGAGTACATATAATCCTTGGAATACTTTGAACCATAACTCAATTCCATCACTGGCAAAGTTGAAAAATCGATCACCGCCACCTTCATCAAGCCATTGTACAACTTAGCCACTTGCGCTTTTTCGGCACCAAGTTTTGGCGCATTGATGGTTTTAGGCACAAAAACTGACGCAGCCTTCCTTTCCACCATTCCGTACTTTAAATCAGAATGAATCTTCACCGAATCTTCAAAACTGGGATTCTCTGATATTTTCTCCGATGGTTCAACAGCAAGCAAAGCTTCGTTCTCCACTTGAGTTACTGGTGTTTGCGCAGCAGAAGACAAAGCACTGCCCGCCAGCAAAAGCAACACCAATACTTTATTTATTCTTATTTTCATTTTCAGTTTCATTTGTTGGAGTATTGCCTTTAACATCAATGCCGGTAGGAGCAACAGGAGTAACGCCATTACCCATATCAATAATAATATCCTGCTCAGGTTTAATCGTATCTAAAGGAACTACTGCCTTTTCGAGCGCATGCAGTTTCTCTATGGCTTGCTGCTTTAAGTCCTCCCCTTTATAATTGTCTATGACCGTATTCAAAACATACTTCGCTTGAAAAAAATCATTTTTCCCAACGAAATTATCTGCTAGTAGCAACATACCTTTCGTTACCCATTTTTTATACGATGAAAATTTCTTAGCAAAGGCATATATCTCCTTGATAGACTCATCATAACGCTGCTGCACATATAGAATATAGGCCAATGCGTATTTGGCCTCTACCGCCCTTTCGTTCTCTGTTCCAGCACTTACCAGCATATAATGCGTACGCGCTTGATCCCAATTGAAAATCGAAAGATAATTTCGCGCCAAGATCAAGTTCGCTTCCTGCTTTACATTCTCAGTTGCCGTTTCATTGTGCAATACTTTTTGCGCATAAACGATGGCGCGCTCATGATTATCTGCAGCGGCGTATTCGCGCATCAACTCTACCTGCGCATCATAAATGTATGACACTACCTGAGAAATCTCCTCCAATGCGACATAGTGCTTTATGGCTTCTGCCCCATTCTTTTGTTTTTGATAAATCACAGCGGCATTGTACAGCGCATCTTCTGTGTTTTCACTTTTAGGTTTTGACAGCACATATTCATATGACAACAATGCAGCATCAAACATTCCTTTATCGAACTGGCATTCTGCCTTGAAGAAATGGGCATCTACAGCAAAAAATCCATTTGGGAATTTTTCTAAATAATTTTCGAATTTAGCAACGGCCGAAGTGCAGTCCTTTTTATCATAATACACTTTTGCGGCATCAAAAAACAAACTGTCGCTCGCAAAGTCCGACAAAGCCGGAGCACCAATTGACGCTCTAAATTGCTCATGACGATCAGCAGAACCACTTTCCGCACTTGTTGCCTTGTGCAACTCCAAAGCTGTTTTCACCTCGCTTGAACTCGGATTGGCCTTGATGGCACTTTCGAAACTTTCCAATGCATCCGCATTTTTTCCCTGACTTCTATACACAAGACCAATACGCACATAAGACTTCTGAACCAATTCAGAATTATTGGGACTGTCATGAATTGCTTTTTTGAAAAACTCAACTGCCTTATCATACATGCCTTCTTTAAAATAGGTATCACCCAGCATCACCTTCGCATCATCAGCATAAACCGATTGCGGATACTTGTATATCAGGTTGGCCAAAGCATCAGCTTTGTCCGTGGGTTTTTTCAATAACCCATAAACCAGCGCCAGGTTGTACAACGCGTAATCGGTTTTAAGCAGCGACAAAGAGATTGCCTTGTTGTAAAATTCAGCGGCAGCAAAATAGCCGCGCGTCAGCAAATAACAATCTGCAGTCTTTATGTACGCATCGTTTAATTTACGATCTCTGTTTTTTTCGTTTTCAGAAATATACTTGCGAAATGCATCTGCTGCCTTTTGGTAATTCTGCAAAGTAAAATAAGAGTAGCCCATGTTGTAGTAAACATCGCGCACCTCTGGTAAACGCTCAGCTACTGGTGACGCCAAAAACCTTTGATAACACTGCAATGCCTTGTCTAAGCTATCCAACTTATAATACGCCTCACCCTTCCAATAATGGCATTCTGCAGTTATTGTAGGATCAAGATTATACGTCATTGAACGATTGAAATAGTAAATAGCCTCTATGAAGTTGCTTTTCACCGCACCGCGCTGAACAATTAATTTCTCATCATTAAAACGCTCTATTGCCTGATAGTAAGCGATGCGCTGATACGCATATTGCAATTCAGGTCCTTTTTTTTGAATTTTATCAATGGCCGCCAACGCTTGCTTGTAATCTTTGGTATTCAAGTATACTTCTAATAAATACTTACGCGCGTCGTCGATGCGTTCCGATTTTGGAAAACGCTTTATAAAATCTTCTAATGCGTAAATCGCTTCATGGTAGGGATCGAGCGATAATTCATACGATAGCTTAGCATAATTAAAAGTGGAATTTTCGCTAATTATCGGATCAAAATCAGCCTTTGACGCAAAGCGAAAAGCACTGCGGGCCGACTCTTTATTCCCCATTTGCATATAAGCATCACCAATGAAGTACAGCGCCATTTGACCAAGAGAAGTTTCTCTATCGACTACCTTTTGAAAACCAACAATCGCGGCTTCATAGTTTTTCACTTTGTAATTCGTAAAAGCCAATTGGTAAATATCATTGACTGTGCTTTGTCCCGACTCCTCTGCAAAGCGCTTCAAGTAAGGCAATGCTTGTTCATATCTATTCAATCCATAATGCCCTTCGCCAATTAATCTTGCAATTTCCAGTGCCCGCGTGGGCTTAGCGCTGTCGAGAAGAGGTGTTGCGTAAGAAACCAAATCCTCGTAGTGTTTTTGTAAATAATAGATTTGAGTAATGTAGTAGGGAACGATGCCGCCAAAATCACGATCGTTTTTCAAAAGCTCAAAACCCTTCAACGCGGTCTCTAAATTCCCGTTTTTATACTCCAAGTGAGAATAGTAAAACAGCGCCGGAACTTTGTATTCCGATTCCACTGCTTTCACTACAAAAAATTGTGTTTGCGCCTTTGCGGAGTCCCCTTTTTGCAAATACGCATAGCCCAACTTGAAATTAAATTCGGGCAGCTCTAAATCTGTCAAATCATGCATATTCACCTGCTCGAGCCACAGCACTGTTTTTGGCCAATTTTGCTGGCGGTAGTTATAAATACCCAAATAGTATCGCGCCCTTTTTATTTTTGGAGAGTGTGGATTGTTTTGCATAAAGCCCACAAAAAGCTCATCGGCATCTTTGTTGAACAAATTGAACGCACACATTGCCGAATAAAACTCAGCATTCATTTTCAATTCCGAATTTGGATCTTTGCTATCCGCAATCACCTTTTGAAATTCTCTTTGCGCGGTACTGTATTTTTCTTTTTCAAATAAATCAGCCGCCCTCTTGTATGCCGCATCGGTATTGGTGTAGACCGCTGTTTTTTGGGAAAACGAAATCCCGAAAAGCAGTTGAAAAAATAGAAAAGGCAAGAATATGCGAACGTTCATTAGAATATACTTTTAGTCAAGATAAATATATACAAAGGTGGAGCCACAAAAATTAAGGCGAATCAATAATTATCAACCAAGTAGTGTTCAAACGAAGTGTCGGCAAATAAATTCAATCCCTAGCAATATAAAATTAGTTTTATCTCTATATTTACGAATCAAAAATCCTATATGACCTCACTCTTTTCTGCCAACAATGTTTTCGAATTATTTATTGAAAGCTGCAAAAAATTTCCGCAACACCCTGCTATACACATCAATAACACTTCCTACACATATTCCCAATTTCTAAGTATTGTATCAGGAATTAAGAAGCAAATTACTCAGTCCGAAATTGACACAAAGCTCATTGGAATATACACTGATGAACATGTAAACACATACGCCTCTATTTGGTCGGCTATGTCCCTCGGCGCTGCTTACGTTCCTATCAACATGAAACACCCTAACGAAAGAGCGATTGCCATAATGGAAGAAGCAGAAATAGCTATAATGCTTTATCCAGAGGAAAATGATAATATTTTAGAATTAAAAGCTAAATTATCGAGTAAAATAAAATTTATTTGTACCAAAACAGACCTCTCCTGTAAAATAGATTACGATCACAAAATAAATGATGATGATCTAATTTATTTACTTTTCACTTCAGGCAGCACCGGCAAACCTAAAGGGGTTCCAATTTCACATAAAAATGCATGGGCACTTGCTAAAATACACCAAAGTTCAATTTATAAAATCAGCGACGACGACCGCGTACTGCAAATGTACGAGCTAACTTTCGATTTATCAGCAATGTCTATCATGTTCCCGCTTTGCGCAGGAGCATGCATATACGTCATTCCCCATGAAGGATTAATGTATATGGAAGTATTGAAAATATTAATTGATCATAAAATCACGATGGCCTACATGGTACCCTCTGCCATTAACTTTCTTCAACCATATTTCGAGCAAATTTCTTTGCCCGATATCAAATGGTCACTTTTTTGCGGAGAGGCATTATACCACAAAACAACATCTGAATGGGCCAAATGCACTCCTAATGGCAAAATCCTGAACACCTACGGACCAACGGAAGCAACAATGTACATGACAAATTATTTTTGGGAGGAGGCTTCAAGCGATACTTTTAACGGTGTAATTTCTATTGGAAAACCCATTAAAGACATGGGATTCATTATCATTGATGAAAATCAAAAGGAAATTCCAACAGGGGAAAAAGGAGAACTTTGCATTTACGGACCACAAACAGCCAGCCACTACTGGAAGGACGAAACAAAAACCAAGGCTTCATTCATACAAATTGAACATAAAGGCGTTTCACTTACTGCTTACCGCACAGGAGACTTGTGTTTCGTCAATGAAAACGGAAACTATATGTTTGTTGGAAGAGTTGATCATCAAGTAAAAATCAACGGATACCGCATCGAATTAGGAGAAATTGAATTCCATGCCAAAAACTTTTTACCCGGACATAATCTCGCAACTTTTGTGGTAACTAACAAAGAAAACCACCCCTCGATATACATGGTTATAGAAAACTTTAAACTTACGAGCAGAGAATTACTCAACTACTTAAAGGAAAAAGTTCCTTCATATATGTTTCCGGAGAAAATATTTTCAATTGATCAACTTCCACTTAATTTGAATGGAAAAACCGATAGAAACAAGCTTAAAGAAATGTTTCAGAAAACAAATTAATAGGCCTTAACGAACCAAAAACCAACCATTTAAAATTGTTGCAAAAACATTGAAGACATAAAAAAAATCGTTTATTCAATGACTTCCCAAAAAAAAGGCCTATACGAGCTGTTCATCTTTAGTTGCAAAAAATACGGCAACAAACCTGCCATCTTCATCAACAAACACGCTTACACCTACAATCAGTTTTTAAGTATAATAAGCAGGATCAAGAAGCAGTTACATTTATTGCCTGCAAGCTCAAAATTTATTGGAATATTAACCGATGAACACATCAACACTTATGCTTCAATCTGGACTTGCATTGGCATAGGCCGCGCTTTTGTCCCAATCAGCAACAAACAAGCAACTGAGCGCATAATCGGAATAATAGAAAATTCAGAAATTGACATTGTGCTGTATGTTGAAGAAAGTGAATTAATCCAAAAACTAAAATCCAATAATAAGGTTACTTTAGTTTGCACTGAAAACACTGCCAGCGATATACTCGACCTCTCATCTGCTCCTATTAATGCTGACCAAATTTTGTATTTAATGTACACTTCCGGAACTACTGGAAAACCCAAAGGTGTGCCGATAACGCATAATAATTTATTATCATTAATTGAAAACCATCAAAAAAGTGAATACAAAATCCTAGAAGAAGACAGAGTCATCCAAATGTTTGAACTTACATTCGATTTTTCAATTCTTCCCACAATCTTTACTTTATTGGTTGGCGCAACCCTTTATGTTGTGCCAAAAAAAAACACAACCTTTATTGAAGTATATAAAACTCTTTTGACACACAGAATCACTGTTGCTTGCATGGTACCTTCGGTGATCAACCACTTGAAACCCTATTTTCATCAAATCCATTTGCCTGATGTCCGGTGGTCGTTTTTCTGCGGAGAAGCATTATACAAAGACAACATTCTTAATTGGCTTAAATGCACGCCAAATGGCAAAGCCATCAACTCATACGGCCCAACAGAAGCAACAGTTTACATGACATACTACGTTATACAAGAGCAGGCATGCGAATCATACAATGGCGTGGTTTCAATTGGAAAACCACTCGACAAAATGGGATTAATAATTCTTGATGAAAATTTAATCGAAGTACCTGCGGGGAAAAAAGGCGAGCTATGTATTTTCGGACCACAAATTTCTAGTCAGTATTGGAAAGATGAATCCCTTTCGAACATTGCATACATTAACCTTAATCACCAAGGTCGCAATGTCACTGCATATCGATCAGGCGATTTGTGCTTTATAAACAACAACAATAACTACATGTTTGCCGGTAGAATAGATGAGCAAGTCAAAGTGAACGGGTATCGCGTCGAACTCAATGAAATCGAATATTTTGCTAAACAATATTGCTCTGACAAACTTGTAGCTGCGTTTATTAAAAAAAACAGTCTAGGAATGAATTTTATTTCTTTAGTCATTGAAAATTATCAAGACAAAAACAATGGCCTCTTGCTTTTCCTAAAAGAGAAATTGTCGCATTACCAAATGCCAGAAAAAATATACACTATTGAGCAAATTCCAACGAATTCGAATGGAAAAATTGATCGACAAAAATTAGCGCTTTCTTCTCAGTTGATTAAATTGTATTAACTTGCGATAAAAAAACAGAATAAAATGAATGAAATTATTTTAAGATTGACACCGATCATGCATCGAATTTTTGAAGACAGCACCATAATTGTTACCCCAAATCTCACAGCCAAAGACATTGAAAAATGGACATCAATGACAAATGCAATTTTTATTGCTGAAATTGAGAAAGAATTCGCATTCAAATTTCACTTCAGGGATGTAATGAATTTGAAAAATATTGGCGATTTAATTTCTGTGATTGAAAAAAAAATAGCTTAACATTTTACAATTAAATTAATGGCATTCAACTCCATACAGTACCTTCTTTTTTTACCCGCGATCTTTATCTTATACTATCTATTACCCAGCAAATACCGTTGGAAATTATTACTGGCTGCCAGCGTTTGTTTCTATCTTCTTTTAAGCATAAAATTCATTATTCTACTAGCAATAGCTATAACCGTAAACTTCTTTTGCGCCATCAAGTCAGAAAACACCACTGACTCTTCAAAAAAAAGCATGTATTTGCATATTGCAATTTGGTCAAGTGCTTTGATCCTGTGCATATTTAAATATTACAATTTCTTTGTTGACTCTGCAGCCCAATTAGCAAATTCCATGGGAGCACATTTCTCCCCTATTCTGCTTAACGTAGCTATTCCGATTGGAATATCCTTTTACACCTTTCAAATCATTGGCTATTCCTTAGATGTATATTATGGCGTTTCTAAAGCGGAAAAAAATATAGGAATATTTAGTCTTTACATCGTATTTTTTCCAAAGCTATTAGCGGGGCCAATTGAACAATCTCAAAACTTACTTCCACAACTACATAAAAAACAAGAATTTAACTACGACAGAATTACAAGTGGCATCAAATTAATAGCATGGGGCCTATTCAAGAAAGTATGCATTGCCGATCGCCTCACCTTTTTTGTAGACATGACTTTTGATTCATCCATTGAGCACACGGGATTTCAATCTATAATTGGTTGCTATTTTTTAGTATTCATGATTTATGCAGATTTTTCGGGCTACTCTGACATCGCTGTTGGAAGCGCAAGACTCTTCGGATTCGAACTCATCAAAAATTTCAATCGTCCTTTCACTAGTCAGAATTTAACAGCATTCTGGAAAAGGTGGCACATCTCATTGTATGCTTGGTTCAACGAATACGTATATAATCCTTTGGCTTTCAATTTTAGAAACTGGAAACTATGGGGAATAGTTTCTGCTATATTGATAACCCTAACTTTAAGCGGCCTTTGGCACGGAGCTGCCTGGACCTTTATTCTCTATGGAATACTTCATGGATTCGGACTGACTACAGAATACTTACTCACCCCTTTTAGAACAAAACTCAAACAAAAGCTTCCGGCAATTTTCTATAAATACCTGAGCATCCTAATTACTTTTCATTTCTTTTATTTTACCGTAATTGTATTTCATGCAAACACTGTTCATGATGCATTTACGATTATAAAATCCTTTCTACAAGTGAGTCCAACGCAAATTGGGTGGTACTTATTTGGCGACAATAAAATTGAATTTATACTGGCCATTTCATTTATTTTAATTTTGTTTACTATGGAATTCTGGCAATCAAAAACAGACACCTATCTATCATTTCACTTAAAACTTCCAATTGCAGTGCGATGGAGCGCGTATGCTTTATTTGTTCTAACGGTCGTATACTTTGGTTATTTCAAAACAAATGAATTCGTTTATGCTCAATTTTAATGATTAAAATTTTCGCGAAAATATTACTCTTAGTTCTTCCTTCAGCAATTGCGGTTATTTTTACAATTGACCACTATTCTCATGGCTATATTGACGTTCATTATAGCAAAATTCGTGGGGAAGGGAAATCTCTAATTATTGGCACATCAAGGGCTTCACAAGGTATTATTCCCGAAATTTGCGCTAAAAACATAAAGTATGAAGGACCTCTTCTAAATTTCGCTTTCACTTCATTCAATTCCCCATATTGCGAGGCCTATTATAACGCCATTCAAAAAAAAATGGACCCAATAGTTAAAAATGGTATTTTCATTTTAGAAATCGATCCTTTAGGATTAACTGACAATAGTAACGAGAAAGCTAGCAGCAAATTATTGAGTCAACAATTGCTCATGCATGGCGATCCAAACTACGAATACATTTATAGAAATGTTAACCCATTTTACAATCTTGTATTAAAAAACAACGAGGAAAATCCATATTGCATTGCACACAAAAACGGATGGGTGCAAGTTAAAATCGAACAAGATTCTTTAGCCGCAACAAGACGGGGTCAGGAAAAATTGACTGCTATTTTAAAGGAAATTTCATATTGCACTTTATCTAACAGCAAATTACATTGGCTTGAAAAAACCATTTCTTTATTAAAAACACATGGAAAAGTAATATTAATAAGAATGCCAGCATGGCAGCCTATAATAGATGTAGAGAAAAACGCGTTCCCAACTCTAAACCTTAGGATAGATTCAATATGCGCAAATAATAATGTACCATATTTTGATTATACCAATTTGAACAATGTGTATCACTATATTGACGGCAATCATCTTAACAACAATTCTGCACGACAGTTTAGTAAAGAATTAAACAAGTTAATCTTAGCACTTTGAAAGAACTCATCTCCATCAAGAAAGTAGACCTTTTCCAACGCGATCAAAAAGTGTTGGACGACGTGTCGGTGTCCATCAACGAAGGCGAATTTGTTTACCTTATTGGAAAAACAGGCAGTGGCAAAAGCAGCATACTGAAAATGCTTTATGCTGAGCTTGAACCAAAAGAAGGCAGCGCTGAAATTTTGAACATCAACTTAAAAAAAATAAAACACAAAAATGTGCCTTTACTGCGCCGACAGCTGGGTATCGTGTTTCAAGATTTTCAATTGCTAAACGACAGAACCATCAGAGACAATTTACTTTTTGTATTGACAGCAACTGGCTGGACAGAAAAAAATGAAATTGAAACACGCATCAAGGAAGTACTGTGGGAGGTGAATTTAACTGGGCACGACAACAAATACCCACATCAGCTGTCGGGTGGTGAACAGCAGCGCGTATCCATCGCTCGCGCTTTACTCAACCGCCCTAAAATAATATTGGCCGATGAGCCTACCGGTAACTTAGATCCAGAAACATCAGAAGGTATTTTGAAACTGCTCTTCAACATCAATAAAGAAGGCACTACTGTGGTGATGGCAACGCACGACCACAGCTTAATCAAAAGTTTCCCAGCAAGAACAATTCGTTTTGAAGGTCAAAAAATTCACGAAGAAGGAAACAACAACGCATAAAGCTTGTTTGCATTAACCGAGTTAGAATAGCTTTCCTTTTCAAGCTGTTCTCGCTTGCTGAGTTCATCAGCGCCAAACTCCAGCATCTTCAAGCGATCTATCGCAGTAAGCCAACCCATCTCGTTTTCAACAACATGACAATAAGCGCTCAGTCCTGTGCCTTTTACCATCGTTTCGTTGACAACACAAAACCTTCCAGAGTACAGTGCCGACAAGAGTTTCAGCTTCACGCCGGTGGACTGAAAAGTGGGCAACACATTCATTTGCGCCTGGGCTATCAAAAGGTGGATTTCCTCAGTGCTCAATCCTGTACGCAAAGTGATATTTTCACGTTTTGCCACTGCCTCAATCAACTCTTTCGATGGATCCGATCCCGCCACCACCAAAGGATAATTGGTTTTCGAAAAAACGTTGTTCACCAAATACAACGCTGCTTCATTGTTTTCAGCCACATTCAATTTACCATGATAAAGTGCGAAATCACCTTTTCCGAGCGCTATATTAACCGCTTCAAAAGAATGAAAAGCACCAACCATATGTGCATTGGAGTATTGCTGCAGCTGAACATTGTCTTTTTGTGAAACAGTAAATATCCCATCGGCTTTCGCCAAGATGCGCTTTTCATAGCGCGCCAATTTTTTTGATTCTATATAGAAAAAAATCTTCTTTAGCCACTTGCGTTCCGCCTTATACAAATGGTAATAGTAATCGCTTTCTATGTTGTGCATTCTAATAAAGCGTCGTCTACTCGCCAATTGAGGATGGTTAAGAAAATGCGTTGTATGCAAGCCTTCAAATAAAATCGGGGCATCGTCACCAAGCAGATTTTCCAATACAGCACTATCGCTGCGCGACTTTACAATAAAAGGCGTTATTGCAAACTGATCTGAAAGTTGCCGGCTGCGCGGATAGTAATATACTTGATCGCAGTATTTCTCGAGTTCTGCGGACTGCCGACCATCGTACTGAAAAACATGCAGAACAATAGATACCCCCAAGGAATGCAGTTTTTTTATTTTGTAAAACACATCAATTACGCCACCATAATCCGGAGGATAAGGCACTGCAAATGAAACAATATGTAATTTATACTTTAGTGGCATTGCTAAAAACTTGCTCAAATTTCATTTTCTCCCTTTCCCAGCAGAGCTCTTCTGCCGCGATTTTTGCATTGCGCTTGCATGCCATCAAAGCCTCTTCATCGTTTAAAAAAGAACTAAGCGAATGCGCAAGAGCCATTGGTGAAAGGTCATCGACGATGGCTCCAACTTTATATTGCGTAATTATTTTTTGAACTTCAAGCAGGTTGGTCGCTAAAACAGGGAGACCACATTGAATGTAATCAAACAATTTGTTGGGCAAACTGTAACGGTAATTCACGTTGGTGTCTTTGTCCATAGTCACGCCAACATCAGCCAAAACAGTATAGCACATCAATACATCCATCGGTACCTTATCCACAAAAATAACCTGCTCATTGATTTTGTAATCCTGCACCATTTTTTTCAATTGCGGCAAAACATCACCGCTACCAACGATTAAGAAAGCGTAATCATCAGGCGACAACAAGCGCATGGCTTCAATAATTTCTTCGGCGCCGCGATCTATATTAATGCCCGCACCTTGCATCAGAATTATCTTCTTTTGTAGAGGCAAACCCATTTGCGTTCTTGTCACGTTTGGAAGCGGGCGTTTCGCAGGCACATTGCGCACCACTGTGAGTGAAATTCCATACAATTCTTTGTAAATAGAGGCGATCGAATCATTCACCGTCATTACATATTTGAGTTTTGGAAAAATGTATTTTTCAATAGAAAGCCATATTCGCTGAACGCGGGGGCGGCTGACCAATTCTGGCACTCCAGTATAAAATTCGTGAGAGTCGTAAACCAATTTCTTCGAACGCAAAGTGGCCACCAAAAAATTAGGCAGCAGCGTGTCCAAATCATTACTTAACAATAAGTCGAAACGCTGAAACAGCAAAAAAAAGAAAAGGCGGAAATTATACTCGGCATAAAAAAAAGGCCCTTTGCTAAAGCACAATTTCATTCGCTTGCAGGAATAGCTGCGTTGCGACAGCAGCACGCTGTTTTTGTATTGTCTTCCAACCAATAAAACATCAAAGCCCAAAGCCACCAAAGTCTCGCAGTGTCGGTGAACCCGCTGGTCACTGGACAGATCGTTGGTAACAGATACAATAACCTTTTTCAAAAGCGGAATGTTTACACAAACCTAATTTTTTCATCCCTGATATACAACATATCCCTACCTTTATGCAACAATTCATCGACTATGCATATTCAAAACAATGTTTCTCTTCTGCCCTTCAATACTTTCCACATTGATGCGCTCGCCCATCACTATGTCGAAATATCCTCATTGGATGATTTGCGAGAAGTTGTCGCGCAGAAACTTCCTCAAAAGCACGAAGTACTCGTTTTGGGCGGTGGCAGCAATGTGTTGTTGATGCACAATTTCGACGGCCTTGTTTTGAAAAACAATTTGTCGGGAAAACAAGTAGTAAATGAAACTGAAGAGCACGTTTATGTTAAAGCAGCATCAGGTGAAGTGTGGCACGAATTCGTTTTGTATTGCATTGCACAAAATTATGGCGGATTAGAAAACCTATCGCTCATTCCCGGCAGTGTTGGCGCAAGTCCCATTCAAAACATTGGCGCATATGGCGCCGAGATAAAGGACACTTTTTTTGAGCTAGAAGCCTTGCATCTGCACACTGGAAAAACAGAAACTTTTGCTCTCAACGATTGTCATTTTGGTTACAGAGAAAGTGTATTCAAAAATAAATTGAAAGGCCAATTCTTCATCACGTCTGTCACCTTTAAACTGAGTAAAAATCCCGTTTTTCGCACCGACTACGGACAAATTCAATCTGAATTGGACCGCCTGGGCGTGAAAGAACTATCCGTCAAAGCCATTAGTGATGCGGTGTGCAACATTCGTCGATCTAAACTTCCCGATCCTGCACAAATCGGCAATGCGGGCAGTTTTTTCAAAAACCCGGTTATTCCCAATGAACAATTTGTACAACTCAAACAGCAATATCCCGATATCAGTGCCTACCCTGCAGAGCGCGGCACAAAAATAGCTGCCGGCTGGCTCATTGAAAAAGCAGGATGGAAAGGCAAAACATTAGATGGATATGGTGTTCACAAAAACCAAGCATTGGTGCTCGTGAACTACGGAGGAGCAAGTGGAGAACAGATCTACCAGTTGTCTACAGACATTATCGCCGACATTCAAAAAACCTTCGGCATTGCACTCGAACGTGAAGTAAATAAGATATAAAAAAAGTTTGAGCCTTTTCAAGCTCAAACTTTCAGTTGTATAAGTGCACAAAAATCTAGTCGACTTTCTTCTTGCTTGCTTTAGCAGCAGCTGGTTTTTTCTTTGCTGTAGCTTTCTCAGTTGCGGGAGCTTCCTCAACCGCAACTTTTGCCTTAGCAGGAGCTTTTGCTTTAACTGCTTTTTCTTTCGCCGGTTTTTCTTCGGTCACCGTTTCTTCCTTCTTTTCACTCACAACAGAAATTCTGTTGTTAAGGTGCAAAAGATTATACCATTTCAATATTTTTTTAATATCAGAGTCGTACACTCTATCCGCGTCATAGTTACTGATCACGCCAGCGAAATACTTTCGCAACTCCTCTGCCGATCCGGTTTCCAAAAACGAAAGTGCTTTAAAATCTTCTTTTTCTGCAATTTTAGTGAACACTGAAAGTAAAGTGATGTCCTCATCCACTGAGAATACAGTGATGTCTTCCAAAGAGCTAACCTTATAGCTTGTGTAGGCATTAAATCTTTTTTTGTCGACCAATGATTCAACGATCACGCCGTGTTTGCTTTGTGCTATGCTCTTAAACAATCCCGGTTTTCCACTGATTGCAAAAATTCCTGTAATATCCATATGACCTTTTAATTTTGCGGAAAGTTAAAAAAATAATTTTAGTTCTCTCGGAAAAAATAAAAAGGGAAACAGGCGCTAGTTCAGCACGTTCACTTTTCCGCTGGCTGACGACATCGGAGTCTTCAAGCGATAGATATAGTAGCCAGCGCTTAAATCATCAGTGTACACCAATACCTTATAGCTGCCTTTAGTATAGAAACCACTAATCATTTGCTTCACCTTTTTGCCGCTTTGATCAAAAAGCGCCAACTCCGTATCACCACTTTCCAAGAGCTCAAAAGTCACAAAGAAGTAGGCCGTCGCTGGGTTGGGGAAGGCATTCATGCTGTATTTGGCAGGATCACTTTCTTCGACGCCATTTGTGGTGCCAACCTTTCCCGCCACAGATACCATTTGAGTGACAGAGCAGTTGTCTTTGTCGCTTACCAAAACCGTGTAAACTTTTGCAGAGAGATTGTTTGCTTTTACATCGCGCTGAGCCTGGGGATCATTCCACAAGAAAGAATATGGAGTATTTCCGCCCGACACTGCCACAGCGGCACTACCTACCGCAGCGCCAATAGTATCGTTCACTACTTCTGTTACATTCACTACAATTTTAGGTGCTTGCGTTACCGTTATGGTATCGTTTACAAAGCAATCCCGCGAGTCTGACACAGTAAGATAATGTGTTCCAGCTGGCAAACGTGGCGCCGCCACACTAGCAATAGTTGACTTGTGCCAATTGTAATAGTAATTCGGTGTTCCACCTGAAACGGTCAAGGGAACGCTACCTGTTTTTTCGCCGTAACACTTTATATTTTGCACTACCCCAGTGACCAATTTTAAAGGTGTAGGTTCATTGACAACAAAAGTTTGCGACGTCTCAAATTTCATCTTGTCTTTCACTTTCACCATATAGGTTCCAACAGGCAGGGCAGTTAACGATGTACTGCTTTCGCCCGGCAAATTCGTCCACGTAACACTATAAGGAGCGACTCCTGTTGACAAGTTCACAGCTATTTTTCCATCAGCAGCACCGAAGCATGAAACATCAGCAAAATCAGTAACTTCCAGCTTTACCCCTCTTAAATTCTTGTATTTAAGCAAAGCACTGTTGGCTGACGCATTAAGGTCATTTAAATCATCTCCACCCAATATCGCAAAGGCAACCCATACAGAATCTCCCTTGGCTATGGTAAGCGGACCCGCGCTTAGTACTGCACCAACATCGCCTTCGGTGGCTGACAAACGAGTCAATCCCGACGACAATGTTGTAAATTGCTCCTTCGTCGTAAATCCATCGTAAATATTGATACTACCACCTGATCCGTCGTTATTCAGTGCATAAAAATTAGCACTTTCATTGCTCAGCAATTGTACTCCGCCATACACACCACCATCTTTGTAAGCATATCCCAATTTTCTGCCGGGCACGTAACCCACTTTATTTTTTCTACCGTCAATAATGTCAAAATCGGAATACAAACCAACATACGCATTGTTAATTGGCACGGCGCCTTTATTTTTGACGCAATATTCCACAATAACATATTTACTATCAGCAGAGGCAGTCCAAGCTAATGCCTTGTGACTGACTTCAAGTTGCAGTGAATTCAGAGGATCACTGAAGTCGTTAAAAGTTCCCTTAACATCAAAATCTGATTCACCAGGCGAAGCCACGGTCAAAGAAGGATTATTTAAAAATTCGTAATCGCGTGTAGCCGAAACTTTAGTAGAATCAACACCTATCATCAATCCCATTTCGTACATCAACGAAGTGCCGTTGTATTTTACACCCTGACCATAGTTTCCGTAATCAAAACCTATAGCGCCAAAATTGGTGACCGAGGTCACCAAGTTGTTCACCGCAACATCCACATAGTCGCGATTCACACGCAAAGAAAATTGCTCATTCCAGGTGTGTGTGCCATCGGTAATTTGCACTGAAAAAGAAACCAATTCATTGTACACCATGTTATTGTCAACAGTTATACTGAAAGGTGCAACTGACGACTTCTTTTCTAAAGTAGCCATCGCACCGTATGATGCAGTTGCAACGCCAATATTGATATAGGGATTGGTCGTCGAAATCGTCGCTGTAACAGCAGTACTTGGCGACAGCGCATTGAGCATATCGACCCATAAATCAACCGTTTGTCCGGCAGAAATAGCCCCATAAGTGGCACGTACCGCATAAGGTTGCACATATGGAAAGCCACTTTCCGTTAAAGCGCGGTAAACGTTTAATCTGCCAGTTCCCAATTTCCCAACATATGGCGCATTGAAAGCA